>NZ_DEPM01000072.1:4357-26648 GCF_002358775.1 Martelella sp. UBA3392 | reverse complement strand
CCCTCAAGGGGGGAGATTGTGGGCTGCGTGGTTGCGGCGAAACCGGACGCCTCAACGTACTGAGATTCGCGACAAGGCAACGTCGAAGTCTTCCTCCCGAAATCCCTATTTCCCGCCGTAGACTTCCTTCGGATCGAAGGCCCTGTCATCGTCGATGCTGGTCAGCACGGCCTTGCCGCCCTCTATCGAGGCGGAGCGGTAGAAGCAGGAGCGGCGGCCGGTGTGGCAGGCGGCGGCGTGGCCGGTCATGGTCACCTTGATCAGAACCGCGTCCTGGTCGCAATCAGCAAGCACGGCTTCCACGCGCTGGAGATTGCCCGAGGTTTCGCCCTTCTTCCAGATCGCCTTGCGCGAGCGGCTGTAATAATGGGCAAAGCCGGTTTCGAGCGTCAGCGCCAACGCCTCGGCATTCATATGGGCGAGCATCAGCACGGCATTGTCCCGCGCGTCGGTGACCACGGCTGTGACGAGACCGTTTTCATCAAAACGCGGGGTGAAGACGCGCGATTCATCGAGCAGGGCCTTGTCCTGCGGTGGCTTTTCGAAATTCAGCATGGCTTTTCCCGTTTCCGGCGGTTTAAATAGACCCGGATCGGAACCTTGGCAATCGTGCGCTGCGGGCTTGTTGCGGCAGCGCCGAAAACCCATCTTCCGGATGAAGCATTGAAAAGACGCGCCGCAGGGTGACCGATGGACGATATCTATTCCGCGAGAATATTGCAGCATGCCGGCAATGTGACCCGGCTCGGCGTTATCGAGGATGCCGACGCATCGGCCTCGGCGCATTCGCGGCTGTGCGGTTCGAAACTGACGGTCTATCTCAACCTCGCGGATGGCCGCGTCAGTGATTTTTCGCACGAGTTGAAGGCCTGCGCGCTCGGCCAGGCGTCGTCCGCGATCATGGCCGAGACCATCATCGGCGCGACGCCGGCGGAAATCCGCGATGCTCGCGATAAGATGCGGGCCATGCTGAAGGAAGGCGGGGAGGGGCCGGACGGACGCTTTGCCGAGATGCGCTGTCTGCTGCCGGTGAAGGATTATCCGGCCCGCCACGGCTCGGTAATGCTCACCTTCGAGGCCACCGTCAAGGCGCTCGATGCGCTGGAACGCGGCCCCGCTCTGGCCGAGGCCGTCGGGCGCGATGTGTAACGGGCATTCGCGCAATTACAGCGGGCCCTTTCCGAAGACGCCGGGAAGGCTTCTGGGAACCGGCCTCATCCGGCTCTACCAGCTCACCTTTTCAAGCCTGATCGGCCAGTCCTGCCGGCATCTGCCGACATGTTCGGAATATGGCTATGAGGCGATTGCCCGCCACGGTCTGTGGTCGGGCGGGTTTCTCACGCTGTTCCGCGTCGGGCGCTGCGGGCCGGGCGGCACGTCCGGCTTTGATCCCGTGCCGGAGAAGCTGGACCCGCGCTGGCACTGGTACACGCCGTGGCGATTCTATCGCGCCGGACGCAGTCATGCCTCCTGAAGCCGGGCGATCACCAGATAGCCGGGCGTCGGCTGACCGTTTTCCATGCGGATATTGATATCGGTGACCTCGACCGTTTCGAAACCGGCGTTCTTCAGGCCGGTCTCGATATAGGCGAGGCTGTGGCCGAAGCGGTGATGCGGGCCGACGGCATAGCCGGCGCCCTTCAACCGTTCCTCCGGCAGGGTCTCGGCGGAAAAGGCGAAGATGCCGCCCGTTTCCATATTGGCCGCAGCGCCCTGAAACAGCGCGTCGAGTGTGCCGAGATAAGGCAGCACGTCGGCTGCGATCACCAGATCGAACGGCGTTTCGTCGCTTTCCTCGAGGAATTCCTCGACCTCGGCGACGAACAGCGTGTCGTAGAGACCTTTTTCATAGGCGATCTCGACCATGTTCTCGGAAATATCGAGGCCGGTGATGTCGTCCGCCATGTCGTTGAGCGCGTCCGCGCCAAGGCCGGTGCCGCAGCCGAGATCCAGCATCCGCCGGAACGGGCCGAGCGCAAGCGCCTGGAACCGCTGGCGGATGGTCATCGGCACGCAATAGCCAAGCTGCTCCACCAGAATATCCTCGAAGTCATCGGCATGCTGGTCGAACAGCGTCTCGACATAGGCGCCGGGCGCTTTCAGCGGCGTATCGCCGAAGCCCGTGGCGGCAAGGCGCACCGCAGCGCCGCCATGGTCTTCCGGGTCGATCGCCAGCACTTCGCGATAGGCCTCGGCGGCCTCGGCAAGCCTGCCTTCCTTTTCCAGCGCCAGTGCCCGGTTATAGGCCTTTGCCAGCTTCTTCTCGTCGATCTTCCGCGCCATCGCCTCAGCCTCATGTCTTTCGGCCTACGCTCTATGCCGGGTCGCGGGATGGCGCAACAGCCGATTTAATCCGCTCCAAGCCGTATTCGGGCCTGTTCGAGCTCTTCCGGCGTGTTGATGTTGAAGAACGGATCGCTAACGCCGGTCATTTCGAAATCCACGAACCGGTGCGGATGGCGCTCCAGAAAGCTCATCAGCCTTCTGTTGCCGCCCGCAAGCCATGCGGCAAGGTCATCAACAAGCAGGAGCGGCCAGAGGGCGAAGACGGGATGGACGCGGCCGTTCGAGCGCGCGGCCATGATTTCGTTGGGTGTGGGGGCTGCTGCGGCTAGCCGGTCGACGAAATCCGTGGGGAAAAACGGTGTGTCGACGGCGATCGAGGCGATATGGGATGCCGACCCGCCCTCGAAATGGCGAAGCGCCGAAAGGATGCCGGAGAGTGGGCCGTTGTGCTCCCCGCCGCCATCGGTAACGACGGGAGCGCCGGCGAATTCCGCCATCGCCCCATCATGGCGGCTGATGACCACCGGTCCGCTCTGTGAGGAAATACGCGTGAGGGCATGGGAAAGCAGCGTGCCGCCGCCGAAGGCGAGCATCGCCTTGTCTTCGCCCATGCGGCGCGAGGCGCCGCCGGCGAGAATGACGGCCGGGATGCGTTGAGCTTTCGTCAATCGCGCAAGACCTCCTCTTCGGCGCGCGCCAGCAAGCCGCCGCCCTGCGGGCCGCCGGGCTGGGTGGTTTCGCTGAGCGGCTCGATGCCCTTCTGGCGTTCGCGGTAGAACGAATAGAGGCCCGCGCCGACGACGATCGCGCCGCCGATCAGCACGTTCACGCCCGGATAGGTCGAGAACATGATCATGCCGAGGATGGTCGACCACAACAGCCCGGTGTAGCGGAACGGCGCGACATAAGAGATGTCGGCCTTACGCACGGCGAACACGATGAACTGGTAGCCGATCAGCAAAAAGCCCGCTGCCAGGACCAGCAGGCCGACGAGCGGCCAGCGCATCAGATCCCAGTCCTGTTCGATCGTGCCGAGCCCGGCGCCGCCGATGGTGAGCAAGGCGGAGGTCGACAGGGTGATCACGATCGCCGGCACATCGGTGCGGATCGCCTTGGTCAGAAGGTCGCGGGCGGTGGCGAAGAGCATGGCGATCACGACATAGAGCGCGCCGCTCTCAAAGCCCGCGGGACCCGGCTTGATGATGATCATCACCCCGATGAAGCCGGCGATGATCGCGCTCCAGCGCCGCCAGCCGACGGGTTCGCCCATGAACAGCGCCGCACCAAGCGTCACGGCCAGCGGCAGGCATTGCAGGATCGCCGCCGCATTGGCAAGCGGCATCGCCTTCAGCGCTTCGAGATAGGCAATGGCGGCGACAAGCTCGCATGAACTGCGGATCAGAACCCGCGGCTCCAGCACGGCCCGCATGTGCGAAAACACGCCCGCCCGCCAGGCGATGATCAGTGCGATGAACATGACGATCAGGCCGCGGACGAACATGATCTGCCCGACGCCGATCTCCTCGGTCAGTTTTTTCACGATCGCGTCGTTGATCGAAAAGCTGGCCATGCCCGCGATCATGAACAGCGCGCCGGAAAGATTTGAGGAAATACGCATCATTCGCCCATATTTTGATCATTCGGTTCATATCGCCGAACCGAGTCTGGGGGAAGACGCGTTGATGCTTTATATTTCTAGCCGCCGGTCATGCTCATGTGGCGGGCGACGGCGACGCGGGAGGTTTTTTCGTCGAGCTCGAAATTATGCTCTTTCGGCTTGCGGGCGATGGCATTGTCGATGGCGCGGTGGAGTGCCGCCTCATTACCAGGATTGTCGCGCAGCACGGCGCGAAAATCGGCATTGTCGTCCTGGCCGAGACACATATAGAGCATGCCGGTGCAGGTGAGCCGCACCCGGTTGCAGCTTGCGCAGAAATTGTGGCTGAGCGGGGTGATGAAGCCGAGCTTGCCGCCGGTCTCGGCCACATTGACGAACCGCGCCGGCCCGCCGGTGTCGAGCGGAATGTCGGTGAGCGTGAAGCGCTCCTCAAGGTCGCGGCGGACCTTCGACAGCGGCAGATATTGCGCGGAGCGATCGGTCTCGACCTCGCCGAGCGGCATCGCCTCGATCAGCGTCAGGTCCATGCCCTCGCCATGGGCAAAGCGGAGAAGCTCGGGGATCTCGGCCTCGTTAAAGCCGGCGAGCGCCACGGCGTTGAGCTTGACCTTCAGCCCGGCGGCGCGCGCGGCCTCGAGCCCCGCCATCACCTTGTGAAAATCGCCCCAGCGTGTGATTTCGCGGAATTTTTCGGGGTCGAGCGTGTCGAGCGAGACGTTGATGCGGCGCATGCCGGCGGCAAGGAGATCGTCGGCGAAGCGCGAAAGCTGAGAGCCGTTGGTGGTCAGCGTCAACTCGTCAAGCGCGCCGTCATCAATGCGGCGGCCAAGCGCCTCGATCAGATGCATCACATTCTTGCGCATCAGCGGCTCGCCGCCGGTGAGCCGCAGCTTGCGCACGCCCTTGTCGATGAAGGCGTTGCAGAGGCGTTCGAGTTCCTCCAGCGTCAACAGATCGCGTTTCGGCAGGAAGGTCATGTTTTCCGCCATGCAATAGGTGCAGCGGAAATCGCAGCGGTCGGTCACCGAGACGCGCAGATAGGTGATCGCGCGCCCGAAAGGGTCGATCATCGGGGCGGGTTTTTCGTCCGCTATCTCGCTGAAATGCCTGTTCACGCAAAATCTCCTTGCCCGGAAGATGTTCTTCGGCTTGGCAAGCGTCAAGTCCGGTGTCAAACAAAGCTCTGTGAAATGGTGGCGAAAGGAGCCGGTTTTGACATCGATTCCGACAGAGATCAGGGTCTCGAAAGACCGCAAAAGCCTGACCGTGACATTTGATGACGGCGCCCGTTATGCGCTGCCGGCCGAGATGCTGCGGGTCTTGTCACCTTCTGCCGAGGTCAAGGGCCACGGTCCCGGCCAGGCGGTTACGGTGCCGGGCAAGCGCAATGTCGAGATCATGACGGTCGCGGCCGCCGGCAATTACGCGATCCGCATCGGCTTTGACGACATGCACGACAGCGGCATCTATACCTGGACCTATCTGCGCGAACTGGGCGAGGACGGCGCGCGGATGTTCGCCGACTACGAAGCCGAACTGGCAGCAAAGGGCATGACCCGCGACCGGGCCGAGCGTCCGCGCTGAAGCCTTATTCCTGGCGCGGCGCGGCCAGCAGCGCCCTGGCTTTTTTCGGTCTCGATTTGCCGCCGAGAATGGCGGCGACCCAGTGCAGCGAGGGAATGTTCTCGCACACCGTCAGGAGCGCGATCGTGATCGGCACGCCGAGGAAGGTGCCGAACAGGCCCCACATGAAGGTCCAGAAGAAGATTGAGAACACCACCACGAAGGGCGAGATCGAAAGCGTCGAGCCCGAAACCATTGGCTCGACATAATTGCCGATGATGAACTGGATCAGGTTGAGCGCGGCAAACAGCACCAGCGCGGTTTCCCAGTTCTCGAACTGAATGACGCCGTAGAGCGAGGGGAACACGGTGGCGATCACCGAGCCGATGAATGGGATGTAGTTGAGCGCGAAGGCGATCACGCCCCATTCGATGGGGAAATCGAGGCCGGTGACTGTTGCGGCGCCCCAGAACAGGAAGCCGGTGATGGCGCTCATTTCGGTCCGGACCAGCATGTATCGGCCGAATTTGCGGGCCGTTTCGTGAGCAATCCTGACAGCCGTGGCGGCAAAGCCGGGCTGGTTGATCACGTCAAGCTTGCTGCGCAGCTTGTCGACTTCCGTCAGACCGAGCACGACATAGGCGAGCACGACAAGCCAGAAGCTGAGCGTAGTGCTGGCCTGGCCGGTGATCTGCCGGACGGTGCGCACGACGAGCCCGACATTGAAGACATCCGAAAGCGAGCTTGCGACCGCAATTCCTTGACCGTCGAACCAGGCGACGGCGTCCTGATAGGCGGCCTGCAATTGCCATGCTGCCTCAATGAAAGAGGTCGCGACCCGCGAAAAGCCCCAGATCACCAGGGTGGCGAAGATTACGAAGACGACGATGGTGGAAATCACCGTGAGCGCCAGCGCCGCCAGCGCCGGCATGAATTTCTGCAGCGCGTTCTTGATCGGCCAGGTGACGGCGATGATGAACAGCGCCAGCGCCACCGGCTTGAGGAATCCCGCCGCTCCGCGGATTGCCAGCAACAGCAGGATCACGAAGATCAACGATGTGACGACGGTGACGCCGCGCCGCGATCCGGCTGGTTCAGGCATATATGTCTCGCAAATGTCTTGCTTGAGCGGAGCTATGTGAAAATGTATCGTCCCCGTCTGTCATGCGCAAGCAGAACTGCATAAGCCGAGGAGAGGCGACATGAGCGAATTCATCGACGAGGCGGCAAGCCCTGAACAGGTGCTCGCATTCTGGTTTGAGGAGCTGACGCCGAAGGACTGGTTCCAGCCCGACGATGTGGCGGCGCTTGACCGCACCATCCTCTACCGCTTCTTTTCCACCCACCGGGCACTGGCGCAGAAGATCGGCGGCGCATGGCGCGCAACGCCCGAGGCGCAGCTTGCGACCGTTATCGTGCTCGACCAGTTTCCCCGCAATATCTACCGCGCGACGCCGATGGCCTTTGCCACAGACCGACTGGCGCTCAGGGAAGCCAAGTTCGCGGTGGCCAGCGGCGCGGACCAGGCGGTGCCGGCGGACCGTCGCGCCTTCTTCTACATGCCGTTCGAACATTCCGAAAAGCTGAAGGACCAGAAGCGCTCCGTCGAATTGTTCAAGGCGCTCGGCAATGAGGAATATTCCCGCTTTGCAGAAAGCCATCGCGATGTGATCGCCGAATTCGGCCGTTTTCCCCACCGCAACGCGATCCTGAAGCGCCGCTCCACCCCTGCCGAGCGGACCTACCTTTCGAGCGAGGAAAACACCGGCTGGGGCCAGAAGTGACGAAACAGGGCGGCGGCACGGGCCGCTGCCTTGAAATTGACGCGCTGCTCGTCAAGAGCACCGGTTCAGGACAAGTGAAAGGGCCAGCGGTTTGATTTGGCGAGGCGGCGCAAGGGCGGGGATTTTCGGCATTTTATGTCTGGCGCTGGCGTTCACCTCTGTCTTGCCGGTCATGGATGTCCGTGCCCAGCAGGCAGCGGAGACGGCAGCCCCGGCCGCGAGCGATGCGTCCGCCGCGCCGGCCGCCGAACCCGGTCAGCCGCAGGCGGCCGACCAGGCGGCAACGGAGCAACCGGCGCTCGATCCTTTCTTTCAGGACATGAAGGATCAGCTTGACGGGTTCTCCCGGTCGCTTTCAACCGTCGCCGCGACCGTTGCGGAGGATACGCCGGGCACCGACACCCTGGTGAGACTGCAGACCGAGGTGGATCAGGTTCAGGCCGGACTCGCCAAAATTCTGAGCTCGATTTCGATCCGGTTGACGGAGGTCCGCGCGCAACTTCTCGAGCTCGGCACCGCGCCCGGTCCGGGCGAGACCCCGGAGCCTGCGGTGACCACCGAGGAGCGCAACAAGCTTCTGGCGCAGCGTTCGGAAATTAACGCGCTGTCCGACCAGGCGCAGAAACTGAGCGCCCTGGCCGAGAAGACCTCCGCCGACATCAGCCATCTGCGGCGGGTGCAATTTACCGAGATGCTGTTTGCCCATACCGACCTGGTGCAGCTGTTCTCCTCCGATTTCAGTCGTCTGGTGCGCGGCGAGCTCACCGCTTTCAAGGTGTCCTATGGCGGTTGGCTGAACTATATCTGGAATGCCAAGCGGCTGCAGTTCCTGGCCGCGCTTTTCCTGTCCCTGCTGGCGGCGGTGTTCTCCTACCGCATATCGAGCCGGCTTCTGGATCGCACCAAACTCGACCTGCAGGAGCAGGAGCCCGATTACGTCGCCCGGCTTCTGGCAAGTTTCTGGACAACGATGATCCCGAGTCTTGCGCTTCTTGCCTTTCTCGCCGTGTCCTATGTGCTGTTCGTCGGCCTGAATATCTTCCTGCCGGATGTCGAGCGCTTCGTGCGGGCGGCCTATGTTTCCGCCGCGGTCGTCATCTTCGTGTTTCTGCTGTCGCGCAACGTGCTGACGCCGGGGCGGCCGCAATGGCGGCTGGTGCCGATCAGCAATTCGGCGGCACGCAACCTGACGCTGGCCTTCACCGCGCTCGCGGTGATCAACTGGGCGGATATCCTGTTCGGCGTATTGAACGACACGCTCGATGCCGATCTACGTCTCGAAGTGGCGCGAAGTCTCATCACCTCGGTGATGATCGGCACCATACTGATCGCGGTTTCGTTCATCCGGCTCAGGGCTCCGCTTGGCGGGGCGACGGCGCAGAAGCGGTCGATCAGAACCCTGTTTCCGTCCGCCATCGCCGTCATGACCCGGCTTGTGGGCGTGTTCATCGTGGTGGCGGCGCTGATCGGCTACGTCGCGCTGTCCCGGTTTGCCGCAAACCAGGTGGTGCTGACGGGCGGCGTGCTGATCACGATGTATATCGGCATCCTGCTCGGACAGGCGGTGTCGCAGCCGGGCAGTTTCGCAAGGACCGGATATGGCAAGCACGTTGTCAGCCGCTTCGGCGTTTCAAGCGTGCGCAGCGACCAGATATCGCTTGTTCTGGGACTTGTGACCTATGCGGCGACGTTTCTGATCGGTATCCCGATGATCCTGATATCGTGGGGGGTGCGCTGGGAGGAGATCAAGCTCTGGGCCGGAAAGCATCTGACCTCGGTCACCGTCGGATCGATCACGATCTCGCTTGGCGGCATCCTGATCGGGGTGCTGCTGTTTGTCGGCGGCTATCTCGGAACCCGCTGGTTCCAGGGCTGGTTCGACAATAATGTGCTGCTGCGCTCCAAGGCCGACTCTGGCGTTAGAAATTCGGTCAAGACCGGCATCAGCTATCTCGGCATCGTGCTTGCCGGCCTGCTGGCGATTTCGGCGGCCGGCGTCAACTTGTCGAGCCTCGCGCTTGTCGCCTCGGCGCTGTCGATCGGCATCGGCTTCGGATTGCAGACGATCGTCTCCAACTTCGTCTCCGGCCTCATCCTGCTGGCGGAGCGGCCGTTCAAGGTGGGTGACTGGATTGTGTCCGGCACCACCGAAGGCTTCGTCAAGCGCATCTCGGTGCGTGCCACCGAGATCGAGACCTTCCAGCGCCAGTCGATCATCGTGCCGAATTCCGAGCTGATCAATGCCTCGGTCGGCAACTGGATGCATCACAACCAGATGGGGCGCTCCGAGGTCGCCGTCGGCGTCTCCTATGACAGCGATCCCCGCACCGTGATGAACATCCTGATGGAGATCGGAACCACCCATCCGCTGGTGTTGCAAAACCCGGAGCCGATGGTGATCTTCGTGGGGTTCGGCGAATCGACGCTCGATTTCGAGCTGCGCGTCTATCTCGCCGACGTCTTCAACGGCATTACCGTGCGCAACGATATTCGCGTTGCGATCTTCGAGCGGTTCCGTGACGAGGGCATCACCATTCCCTATCCCCAGCGCGACCTGCACATCATTCCGCAGAAGGAACGCCACGACGAACTGGCGAACTCGATCCGCAAGCAGATGCGCAAGACCGCAACCGCGCCGGTGGAGACGACGGAGACGACAACGCCCTCCTACGATCATCCCGACGCCGGCAATGACGATAGCGGCGAGCGCTGAGCGGCGCGCGCCGGGCTGATTTTCAACGCGTCGCGGCCACAAGACTGCATGTCGCAAACGGGCTGTTGGCGGCGCGGTGGGCGTTGCATAGTCGGGTACAGAACGGCCCGGCTGACGCGGGCGCACACGCTATCCTTAGAGGCGGAACGGATGACAACGAAAACTCGGGCACTGGTGATCGGCGGCGGTGTCGTCGGCGTATCGACGCTTTATCATCTGGCGAAAAAGGGCTGGTCGGACGCGGTTCTGATCGAGCGCAAGGAGCTGACTTCCGGCTCCACCTGGCATGCCGCCGGCCTGCTGCCGCTGTTCAACATGAGCTATTCCGTCGGGCAGCTGCACAAATACTCGGTCAATCTCTATTCCGCGCTGGAGGAAGAGACCGGGCTGAATGTCGGTTTTTCGAAGGTCTCGAATATCCGCCTCGCGATGACCAAGGACCGGATGGATGAGTATCTCTATTATTCCGGCATCGCCGAGACCATCGGGGTCGATTTCAGGTTCCTGACGCCCGAAGAAGTCAAGGAAGTCTGGCCGCTGTGCGAAACCGACGGCCTGCTCGGCGCGATCCAGCATCCCGGTGACGGCTACATCCAGCCGGCCGATCTGACGCAGGCGCTGGCCAAGGGCGCGCGCGACAACGGTGCGCGGATCATGCGCAACACGACGGTGACCGAGATCCGCCAGAATACCGACGGCACGTGGCATGTGGAGACCGACAAGGAGGCGTTCACCGCCGACCACGTGATCTCCTGCACAGGCAACTTCGCCCGCAGGACCGGCGCGATGGTCGGGCTCAACATTCCCGTCATTCCGGTCGAGCATCAGTATATCGTCACCGAGCCGCATCCGGCCATTCTGGAGCGCAAGAAGCAGGGCCTGCCGGAAATGGGCGTGCTTCGCGAATCCGACAGCGCCTGGTACATGCGCGAGGAGGCGGGCGGGCTGATCCTCGGACCCTATGAGACCGGCGCACCGGTCTGTTATGTCGACGGGCCTTCCGACGACAGCGAATATGAGCTGTTCCAGGAAGAACTCGACCGGCTGATGCCGCATATCGAGACCGCGATGGCGCGCGTTCCGGCCTTTGCCGAGGTCGGCATCAAGAAGGTCTATAACGGCGCGATCGCCTATACGCCGGACGGCAACCCGATCGTCGGGCCCGCGCCGGGGCTGAAGAATTTCTGGCTGAACGAAGGTCATTCCTTCGGCATCACGGCGGCCGGCGGGGCCGGATGGCAGTTGGCCGAATGGATCGTCAATGGCGAGCCGACAGTCGATCTCGCCGGCGTCGATCCGCGCCGCTTTGGCCCCTACGCCACCGAAGGCTACCTCATCGCCAAGAACGAAGAGGCCTATGCCAATGTCTTCACCATGCATTATCCCGACGAGGAGCGTGGTGCGGCGCGGCCGCTGAAGACTTCGCCGGTCTATGAACGGCTGAAGGCGCTCGGCGGCGTATTCGGGTCGGTCTATGGCTGGGAACGGGCCAACTGGTATGCGCCGGACGGCTATGCGCTGGACGAGAGCGAACTTGGCGTCGGCGCTGACGTGCTCACCAGCCACAATCACGCCCCGCCGCTGGAAGATGGCCGGATCGTCGAAAAATGGTCGTTCCGCCGCTCCAACTATTTCGAGCATGTCGGCAACGAGGTGAAACACGTCCACGAGAAGGTCGGCGTGCTGGACATGACGCCGTTTGCAAAGATGGAAGTCTCCGGCCCTGGCGCGCGCGCCTTCCTCGACTCGATTTTCGCCAATGCAATCCCGAAGAAGCGCGGCCGGATCGCGCTCTGCCACCTGCTGGGTCAGGAAGGCGGGGTGAGGGCGGAGTTCACGCTTTACGAATGGGCGCTGGACCGGTTCTATCTGGTGTCGGGCGCGGGGCTCGAAAGCCACGACCACGATCTGCTGATGAAACTTGCGCCGACCGACGGTTCAGTCACGCTCCGGCCGCTGACCATGGAAATGGGCGTGCTGGTCGTCGCCGGTCCGAAATCGCGCGATCTCCTGAAGAAGCTGACGCGCGCCTCGCTCGAAAACGAGCATTTCGGCTGGCTCACCGGACAGCCGATCGCGATCGGGGCGGCGAGCTGTCATGCGCTGCGCGTCAATTTCGTCGGCGAACTCGGTTGGGAGCTGCATCACCCGATCGCGATGCAGACCTATATCTTCGACAAGCTGATGGAAGCCGGTGCCGAATTCGACATCAAGCCCTTCGGCATAAGGGCGATGGGCGCCATGGCGCTCGAAAAATCCTACCGCGCCATGCAGCGGGAAATGTCGATCGAATACACCGCCTACGAATCGGGCCTCGACCGCTTCATCAAGCCGAAGAAGGATTTCATCGGCAAGGAGGCGCTGCTGTCGAAGAAGGAGGCGGGTCTCGGCTCGGTGTTCGCGACCCTGATTGTCGAGGGCGTCACCGATTGCGACGCCCGCGGCTCGGAAGCGATCTATGACGGCGATGGCAACCTCGCCGGCCGCGCCACCCAGGGCGGCTTCGGCTGGCGTATCGGCAAGTCGATCGCGCTGGCGATGCTGAAGCCGGACTATGCGGCACCCGGCACAAAGCTGAAGATCAGGATCCTCGGTGACCTTTATGACGCGACCGTCGTGGAGGAGAGCCCGTTCGATCCGGAAAACGAGGCGCTGCGGGCGTAGACCCGCCGCACCTCTCTTTCTTCCTCATGCCGGCCTTGAGCCGGCATGCAGGGCAACGCGGCAACGGTTCAGGTTTTCGCGCGTCGTCGCTTTGCTGCGGAAGGGTAGGCGAGTCCTCCCGCGCCGCCGCCAACCGGGCAACGGGCCAGATTGCGCAATCTTCACAGGCATTCATGAAAAACACTCTTGCAAAGCGCGCCTCATCCCCGTAAATGAGCGCCATGTCTGATGCTGGCGCGCGGAAACGCCTGTCGCCCGTTGAGGATGAAGGGGTATAGCTCAGTTGGTAGAGCGGCGGTCTCCAAAACCGCAGGTCGGGGGTTCGAGCCCCTCTGCCCCTGCCAGCACGGCGATCCTGCCACGCAAATCAGTGGTCGGCTCGCGTGAATGTGAAAACAAAAATACGTTTTTCTCTTGTGTCAACGAAAAACGATGATATGTAGTGAAAAACAGACTCGCGGCGCGTGGAGCTGGATCTTCCGCTTTACGTGCCGTAAAGGCGTGGGCATTTATGGCATCTAAAACCAATCCATTCACGTTTCTGCAGCAAGTGCGCGCTGAGACGGCCAAAGTCGTTTGGCCTTCCCGGCGCGAAACTGTGATTTCGACCCTCATGGTGATCGTGATGGTCGTGATCGCGGCGTTTTTCTTTTTTGCTGCGGACCAGTTGATGAGCTTGTTGATGAATTTCATCCTCAATCTCGGCGCCTGATCGGGGAAGGGGAAGCAGATGGCTATGCGTTGGTATATCGTTCACGCCTATTCCAACTTCGAAAAGAAGGTGGCAGAGGCGATTGAGGAGAAGGCCCGCCAGAAGGGTCTCGACCAGTATTTCGACCGCATTCTCGTGCCGACCGAAAAGGTCGTCGAGGTGCGTCGCGGCCGCAAGGTCGATTCGGAGCGGAAGTTCTTCCCCGGCTACGTGCTGGTGAGGGCCGAGCTCAATGACGAGGTGTTTCACCTTATCAAGAATACGCCCCGCGTGACCGGTTTCCTCGGCAGCGACCAGAAGCCGGTTCCGATTCCGGATTCCGAGGCCGAGCACATTCTCGGTCAGGTTCAGGAGGGCGTCGAGCGTCCGAAGGCGACCGTGCTTTTCGAGATCGGCGAGCAGGTTCGGGTTTCCGATGGTCCGTTCGCATCGTTCAACGGTGTGGTGCAGGACGTCGATGAGGAGCGCTCCCGCCTGAAGGTCGAGGTCTCGATCTTCGGCCGCGCCACCCCGGTCGAGCTGGAATACGCGCAGGTCGAGAAAGTTTGACGTTTTGCCCCTTCGGGGGCATTGCGCGTGGAAGAACAGGACGCTTAGCCGGCGCCCGGATGTTCGCACCACGCAACCGCAGCCGCCGGCGATAGGCCGGCAGTCGGGCCGGATTTCCGGTCCACAACGTGAAAGGCAGAGTAATGGCTAAGAAAGTTGCAGGCCAGCTCAAGCTGCAGGTCCCGGCAGGTTCGGCAAATCCGTCCCCGCCGATCGGTCCCGCGCTTGGTCAGCGTGGCATCAATATCATGGAATTCTGCAAGGCGTTCAACGCCGCCTCGCAGGAAATGGAAAAGGGTATGCCGATCCCGGTCATCATCACCTATTTTCAGGACAAGTCCTTCACCTTCGTGATGAAGCAGCCGCCGGTTTCCTACTTCCTGAAGCGGGAAGCGAAGCTGAAGTCCGGTTCGAAGACTCCGGGCCGCGCATCAGCCGGCAAGATCACCTCTGAGCAGGTCCGCAAGATCGCGGAAGCCAAGATGAGCGATCTGAACGCCGCCGATATCGAAGGCGCAATGCGCATGGTCGAGGGCTCCGCCCGCGCCATGGGCCTGGAAGTGACGGGTTGATTGCCATGACCAAGATTGCAAAGCGTATTCAGAAGAACCGCGAAGGCGTTGATGCCGACAAGTTCTACGCCCTGTCCGAAGCCGTGAAGATGGTCAAGGAACGCGCCACCGCGAAGTTCGATGAAACCATCGAGATCGCGATGAACCTCGGCGTTGATCCGCGTCACGCCGACCAGATGGTTCGCGGCGTCGTCAACCTGCCGAACGGCACGGGCCGTACGGTTCGCGTTGCCGTTTTCGCCCGTGGCGCCAAGGCCGATGAAGCCAAGGCAGCCGGCGCCGACGTCGTTGGCGCGGAAGAACTGGTCGAAGCCGTCCAGGGCGGCAACATCGATTTCGATCGTTGCATCGCCACGCCGGACATGATGCCGCTCGTCGGCCGTCTCGGCAAGGTGCTCGGCCCGCGCGGCATGATGCCGAACCCGAAGGTTGGCACCGTCACGATGGACGTCAAGGCGGCTGTCGAAGCCTCCAAGGGCGGCGCTGTCGAGTTCCGCGTCGAGAAGGCCGGTATCGTTCACGCCGGCGTTGGCAAGGCCTCGTTTGATGCCGCTGCGCTGGAAGAAAACATCCGCGCTTTCGCCGATGCCGTTGTCAAGGCAAAGCCGGCCGGCGCCAAGGGCAACTACGTCAAGCGCCTCGCGCTGTCGTCGACCATGGGCCCCGGCGTCAAGATCGACTTCTCGTCGGTCAACGCCTGAGCGCGTAACAAAGAATTTCCGGAAGTGTTCTTCCGGTGACAAGTTTCCGGGCTCCAGGGCCCGGAAAGACCCGGGATAAAACCCGGTTTCCTGTCCGAGATTGCAGGTGGGCAACCTTAATTATGCCTGCATGAGACGGGTGAGACCAATTTTTCCGTTGGCGACGCAAGTCACCTTTGGCGGTTTAACTGGTTCGAACCTGGTTGTGCCTAGGCGCTTGAGAAATCGCGCGCCGATGGGGGCAGGATCCTCGAGCGTCGCTTGGGATCTTGGATAAAAACAAGAAGCCCCTTGCGGCAAAGGCAAACCGACAGGTCCGAAAATGGGCCTGTCAACTGGAGATAGGCAGTGGAAAGAGCGGAAAAACGCGAATTCGTCACGGAACTGAACGAAGTCTTCAAGGCTTCTGGCTCAGTTGTCGTGGCCCACTATGCCGGTGTCACCGTTGCGCAGATG
This sequence comes from Martelella sp. UBA3392, assembly GCF_002358775.1. Taxonomy (NCBI): domain Bacteria; kingdom Pseudomonadati; phylum Pseudomonadota; class Alphaproteobacteria; order Hyphomicrobiales; family Aurantimonadaceae; genus Martelella; species Martelella sp. UBA3392. Next base: position 11,030 of record NZ_DEPM01000072.1, on the reverse strand, counting down.
AACGATTTTCGTTCGAAGATGCGTCAAGCGGGCGGCACTGTCAGAGTCGCGAAGAACCGCCTGGCCAAGATTGCCCTTCAGGGTACGGAGTCCGAGGGAATGTCCGACCTGTTCAAAGGTCAGACGCTCATCGCATTTTGCGATGACCCGGTGACGGCTCCGAAGGTCTGCATGGACTTCGCCAAGACCAACGACAAGCTCGTTGTCATCGGCGGCGCCATGGGGGCAACCGTGCTCGACGCGGAAGGTGTGAAGTCGCTTGCGACGATGCCTTCGCTGGACGAGCTGCGTGCGAAGCTGGTTGGTATGATCCAGACCCCGGCTACCCGTATCGCGACGATTGCTTCGGCACCCGCAAGCCAGCTTGCGCGCGTGCTCAATGCCTACGCCACGAAGGACGAAGCCGCCTGATGCGGTTTTTCGCTGTTTACAAAATTTCGAACCAGTTCGAACCAACACTGAAGGAATATGAACATGGCTGATCTCGCCAAAATCGTAGAAGAACTCTCTGAGCTGACGGTTCTCGAAGCCGCCGAGCTTTCCAAGATGCTCGAAGAAAAGTGGGGCGTTTCCGCCGCTGCACCGGTAGCCGTTGCTGCTGCCGGCGGCGCTGGCGCTGCTGCTGAAGCTGTTGAAGAAAAGACCGAATTTGATGTCATCCTGGCGGAAGCCGGCGGCAACAAGATCGGCGTCATCAAGGAAGTCCGCGCCATCACCGGTCTCGGCCTCAAGGAAGCCAAGGACCTCGTCGAAGGCGCTCCGAAGCCGGTCAAGGAAGCCGTTTCCAAGGCCGAAGCCGAAGAACTCAAGGGCAAGCTGGAAGCAGCTGGCGCCAAGGTTGAGCTCAAGTAAGCTTTGCTTTTTTGTTGCGCGGGCGATTGGACCGCCCGCGCAATGACAACTGACCCGAAACCATTACCCAAAGTCCCATTTCGGGCCTTTGGGTAATGGGTTCTCAAGAAGACCCTTAAATGACGACGGAGCCAATTGGCCATCGGTGACCGTCTGTTGCAGGCCCGGATGCAGATTGAAGGAGCTACCTGAATGGCTCAGACCCTTTCCTTTAACGGTCGCAGGCGCGTACGCAAGTTTTTCGGAAAGATCCCGGAAGTCGCGGAGATGCCGAACCTGATCGAGGTTCAGAAGGCCTCCTATGACCAGTTCCTCATGGTTGACGAGCCCAAGGGCGGACGTCCCGACGAGGGGCTGCAGGCGGTGTTCAAGTCCGTCTTCCCGATGACCGATTTCTCCGGCGCTTCGATGCTCGAATTCGTGTCCTACGAGTTCGAACAGCCGAAGTTCGACGTCGAGGAATGCCGCCAGCGTGACCTGACCTATGCCGCGCCGCTGAAGGTGAAGCTGCGCCTGATCGTGTTCGATATCGATGAGGACACGGGCGCGAAGTCGATCAAGGACATCAAGGAGCAGTCGGTCTATATGGGCGACATGCCGCTGATGACCAACAACGCGACCTTCATCGTCAACGGCACCGAGCGCGTCATCGTTTCCCAGATGCACCGTTCGCCGGGCGTGTTCTTTGACCACGACAAGGGCAAGAGCCATTCGTCGGGCAAGCTGCTGTTCGCTGCCCGCGTGATCCCCTATCGCGGTTCCTGGCTCGATATCGAATTCGACGCCAAGGACATCGTCCACGCCCGTATCGACCGCCGCCGCAAGATTCCGGCGACGTCGCTCCTGATGGCGCTCGGCATGGACACCGAGGAAATCCTCGAGACCTTCTACGAGAAGGCCACCTATGAGCGTGATGGCGAGGGCTGGAAAGTGCCGTTCTCGCCCGAGCGTCTGCGCGGCCAGAAGGTCATTGCCGATCTGATCGACGCCGACAGCGGCGAAGTCGTGGTCGAGGCCGGCAAGAAGCTGACCCCGCGCATGTTGAAGAAGCTGTCCGAAGGCGGCCTCAAGGCGCTCAAGGTGAGCGATGAGGAGCTTTACGGCACCTTCCTCGCCGAAGACCTCGTCAACCTGGAAACCGGCGAAATCTATCTCGAGGCCGGCGAAGAGCTGGACGAGAAGAATCTCGCCGGCATCATCGATCAGGGTATCGACGAGATCGCGATCCTCAACATCGACCACGTCAATGTCGGCGCCTATATCCGCAATACGCTGGTCGCGGACAAGAACGAGAACCGTCAGGACGCGCTGTTCGATATCTATCGCGTTATGCGTCCGGGCGAGCCGCCGACCATGGAATCGGCCGAAGCCATGTTCAACTCGCTGTTCTTCGACAGCGAGCGCTATGACCTGTCGGCCGTCGGCCGCGTCAAGATGAACATGCGTCTGGATCTCGATGCCGAGGATACGGTTCGCGTTCTGCGCAAGGAAGACATCCTGGCCGTCGTCAAGACGCTCGTCGACCTGCGCGACGGCAAGGGCGAGATCGACGACATCGACAATCTCGGCAACCGCCGCGTCCGTTCGGTCGGTGAGTTGATGGAGAACCAGTACCGTCTCGGCCTGCTCCGCATGGAGCGCGCGATCAAGGAACGCATGTCCTCGATCGAGATCGACACCGTGATGCCGCAGGACCTGATCAACGCCAAGCCGGCGGCCGCCGCCGTGCGCGAGTTCTTCGGTTCGTCGCAGCTTTCGCAGTTCATGGACCAGATCAATCCGCTGTCGGAAATCACCCACAAGCGTCGTCTTTCGGCACTTGGGCCGGGCGGTCTGACGCGTGAACGCGCGGGCTTCGAAGTCCGCGACGTGCATCCGACCCATTACGGCCGTATCTGCCCGATCGAGACGCCGGAAGGCCCGAACATCGGTCTGATCAACTCGCTTGCGACCTTCGCCCGCGTCAACAAGTACGGCTTCATCGAAAGCCCGTACCGCAAGATCTCCGAGGACGGCAAGCTCACCGACGAGGTGATCTATCTGTCGGCCATGGAAGAGGCAAAGTACTACATCGCCCAGGCCAACTCGGTGATGAACGATGACGGCACCTTCGTTGAAGAGTTCGTTGTCTGCCGTCACGCCGGCGAAGTCATGTTGGCCCCGCGCGAAAACATCAACCTGATGGACGTTTCGCCGAAGCAGCTCGTGTCCGTTGCCGCCGCTCTCATTCCGTTCCTGGAAAACGACGACGCCAACCGCGCGCTGATGGGCTCGAACATGCAGCGTCAGGCCGTGCCGCTTCTCAGAGCCGAAGCGCCGTTCGTCGGCACCGGCATGGAGCCGATCGTTGCCCGTGACTCGGGCGCCGCGATCGCCGCCAAGCGCGGCGGCATCGTCGACCAGGTTGATGCGACCCGTATCGTTATCCGCGCGACGGAAGATCTCGATGCTTCGAAGTCGGGCGTCGATATCTACCGGCTGATGAAGTTCCAGCGTTCGAACCAGAACACCTGCGTCAACCAGCGTCCGCTGGTGCGCGTCGGCGACGTTCTGAACAAGGGCGACATCATCGCCGACGGTCCGTCGACCGATCTCGGCGACCTGGCCCTCGGCCGCAACGCGCTGGTCGCGTTCATGCCCTGGAACGGCTATAACTACGAGGACTCGATCCTGCTGTCCGAGCGGATCGTTTCGGATGACGTCTTCACCTCGATCCACCTGGAAGAATTCGAGGTCATGGCCCGCGACACCAAGCTCGGCCCGGAAGAAATCACCCGCGACATTCCGAACGTTTCGGAAGAAGCGCTGAAGAACCTCGATGAGGCCGGCATCGTCTATATCGGCGCCGAAGTGCATCCGGGCGACATTCTCGTCGGCAAGATCACGCCGAAGGGCGAAAGCCCGATGACGCCGGAAGAAAAGCTTCTGCGCGCGATCTTCGGCGAGAAGGCTTCGGACGTTCGCGACACCTCGATGCGCATGCCGCCCGGCACGTTCGGCACCGTGGTTGAAGTCCGCGTCTTCAACCGCCACGGCGTCGAGAAGGACGAGCGCGCCATGGCGATCGAGCGTGAGGAAATCGAACGCCTCGCCAAGGACCGTGACGACGAGCAGGCCATTCTGGACCGCAACGTCTATGCGCGTCTTGCCGACATGCTGCGCGACCAGACCTCGATTGCAGGCCCCAAGGGCTTCAAGAAGGGCGCTGTGCTGACTGATGAGGTCATCTCGGCCTATCCGCGTTCGCAGTGGTGGATGTTCGCTGTCGAGGACGAGAACCTGCAGGGTGAACTCGAAGCGCTTCGCGGCCAGTATGACGACTCCAAGAACCGGCTGGAACAGCGGTTCATGGACAAGGTCGAAAAGGTCCAGCGCGGCGACGAAATGCCTCCGGGCGTGATGAAGATGGTCAAGGTCTTCGTGGCTGTGAAGCGCAAGATCCAGCCCGGCGACAAGATGGCCGGCCGTCACGGCAACAAGGGTGTGGTTTCCCGCATCCTGCCTGCCGAAGACATGCCGTTCCTGGAAGACGGGACCCATGTCGACGTCGTGCTGAACCCGCTTGGCGTGCCGAGCCGCATGAATGTCGGCCAGATTCTGGAAACGCATCTAGCCTGGGGTTGTGCCGGCATGGGCAAGCGCATCGGCGAGATGCTCGAGGCCTATAAAGAGACCAACGACATTGGCCCGCTGAAGGAAACGCTGACCGAGGTCTATGCGTCGGAAGCCCGTAACGAAGTCGAGTATTTCGACGATGACGGGCTGGTGCGTCTGGCCGAAGAAGCCAAGCGCGGCGTCTCGATCGCAACGCCGGTCTTCGACGGCGCGCATGAAGGCGACGTTTCGGAAATGCTGTCGCGCGCGGGCTTCGACCCGTCCGGTCAGTCGGTGCTTTATGACGGGCGTACCGGCGAACAGTTCGACCGCAAGGTAACCGTTGGCTACATGTACATGATCAAGCTCAACCACCTGGTTGACGACAAGATCCATGCACGCTCGATCGGTCCGTACTCGCTCGTTACCCAGCAGCCGCTGGGCGGCAAGGCGCAGTTCGGCGGCCAGCGCTTCGGCGAAATGGAGGTCTGGGCTCTGGAAGCCTACGGCGCCGCCTACACGCTGCAGGAAATGCTGACCGTGAAGTCGGATGACGTTGCCGGTCGTACCAAGGTCTATGAAGCCATCGTCCGCGGCGATGATACGTTTGAAGCCGGTATTCCGGAATCCTTCAACGTTCTCGTCAAGGAAATGCGCTCTCTGGGGCTTTCGGTCGAGCTGGAGAACTCGGCCGAGGAGCCGCAGCCGGACGTCGAGCTTCCGGACGCCGCGGAATAAAGTTGAGAGCCGACGCGCCCCCTTCACGGGCGGGCGCGTCGCCGGCGCTCGATGCTTAGAAAGTAAGCCTCAAGTGTCAGTTTCGCCGCATTTCGCGGCCACAACCGTTTTAAAGGCAGGTCGTCCGGTATCGGGGTTTTGACCGGATGGACTGCCAGCAAGGGCGATGCCGCCCAGTCAAGGAGACAGGCATGAACCAAGAGGTCATGAATCTTTTCAATCCGCAGGCGCCGGCGCAGGTCTTCGATTCGATCCGGATCTCGATCGCCAGCCCGGAGAAGATCCTTTCCTGGTCTTATGGCGAAATCAAGAAGCCGGAAACGATCAACTACCGCACCTTCAAGCCGGAGCGCGACGGCCTGTTCTGCTCGCGCATCTTCGGCCCGATGAAGGATTATGAGTGCCTGTGCGGCAAGTACAAGCGCATGAAATACAAGGGCATTATCTGCGAAAAGTGCGGCGTTGAAGTGACGCTGTCGCGCGTTCGCCGTGAGCGCATGGGCCATATCGAACTCGCCGCCCCCGTCGCCCATATCTGGTTCCTGAAGTCTCTGCCGAGCCGCATTTCCACGCTGCTCGACATGACGCTGAAGGATGTCGAGCGCGTTCTCTATTTCGAGAACTACATCGTCACTGAACCGGGCCTGACCGACCTGAAGGAGAACCAGCTCCTTTCGGAAGAAGAATACATGATGGCCGTCGACGAGTTCGGCGAGGACCAGTTCTCGGCCAATATCGGCGCGGAAGCGATCTACGAGATGCTTGCCAGCATGGATCTCGAAAAGATCGCGGGCGATCTGCGCGCCGAGCTTGCCGACACCACGTCGGACCTGAAGCAGAAGAAGCTGATGAAGCGTCTCAAGATCGTTGAGAACTTCCTCGATTCCGGCAACCGTCCGGAATGGATGATCATGAAGATCGTTCCGGTGATCCCGCCGGACCTGCGTCCGCTGGTGCCGCTCGACGGCGGCCGGTTCGCGACGTCGGACCTCAACGACCTCTATCGTCGCGTCATCAATCGTAACAACCGTCTGAAGCGGCTGATCGAGCTGCGCGCGCCGGGCATCATCATCCGCAACGAAAAGCGTATGCTGCAGGAATCCGTCGACGCCCTGTTCGACAACGGCCGTCGCGGCCGCGTCATCACCGGCGCCAACAAGCGTCCGCTGAAGTCGCTGTCCGACATGCTGAAGGGCAAGCAGGGCCGGTTCCGTCAGAACCTGCTCGGCAAGCGCGTCGACTATTCCGGCCGTTCAGTCATCGTGACCGGTCCCGAACTGAAGCTGCATCAGTGCGGCCTGCCGAAGAAGATGGCGCTCGAACTGTTCAAGCCGTTCATCTATGCCCGTCTCGACGCCAAGGGGTATTCCTCGACCGTCAAGCAGGCGAAGAAGCTGGTGGAGAAGGAGCGTCCGGAAGTCTGGGATATCCTCGACGAGGTCATCCGCGAGCATCCGGTTCTCCTGAACCGCGCGCCGACGCTGCACCG
>NZ_DEPM01000072.1:0-3977 GCF_002358775.1 Martelella sp. UBA3392 | reverse complement strand
CCGCTGGTCTGCACCGCCTTCAACGCCGACTTCGACGGCGACCAGATGGCCGTTCACATTCCGCTGTCGCTCGAAGCGCAGCTGGAAGCGCGCGTGCTGATGATGTCGACCAACAACATTCTGCACCCGGCCAATGGTCTGCCGATCATCGTGCCGTCGCAGGACATGGTTCTCGGCCTCTATTACCTGTCGATCATGAACGACAAGGAGCCGGGCGAGGGCATGGTGTTTGCCGATATGGGCGAACTGCATCATGCGCTGGAAAACAAGGTCGTCACGCTGCACGCCAAGATCAAGGGCCGGTTCAAGACCGTGGACGAGGACGGCAATGTCGTCTCCAAGATCCACGACACCACGCCGGGCCGGATGATCATCGGCGAGCTTCTGCCGAAGAACGTCAACGTGCCGTTCGACACCTGCAACCAGGAAATGACCAAGAAGAACATCTCCAAGATGATCGACACGGTCTACCGCCATTGCGGCCAGAAGGACACGGTGATCTTCTGCGACCGGATCATGCAGCTCGGCTTCAGCCACGCCTGCAAGGCCGGCATTTCGTTCGGCAAGGACGACATGGTCATTCCGGACGCCAAGCACACCATCGTTGCCGAGACCGAAGCGCTCGTGAAGGAATATGAGCAGCAGTACAATGACGGCCTGATCACCCAGGGCGAAAAGTACAACAAGGTCGTCGACGCCTGGGGCAAGGCTACCGAGAAGGTTACCGAAGAGATGATGGCCCGCATTCGCGCGGTCGAATTCGACCCGGAGACCGGCCGCCAGAAGCAGATGAACTCGATCTACATGATGAGCCATTCCGGCGCGCGTGGTTCGGTGAACCAGATGCGTCAGCTGGGCGGGATGCGCGGCCTGATGGCCAAGCCCTCGGGCGAAATCATCGAGACCCCGATCATCTCGAACTTCAAGGAAGGCCTGACCGTGAACGAGTACTTCAACTCGTCGCACGGCGCCCGTAAGGGTCTGGCAGATACCGCCTTGAAGACGGCGAACTCGGGTTACCTGACCCGTCGTCTGGTCGACGTTGCGCAGGATTGCATCGTCAACACCGCCGATTGCGGCACCGACAAGGGCCTGACCATGACCGCCATCGTCGATGCCGGTCAGGTGGTGGCCTCCATCGGCCAGCGCGTTCTCGGCCGTGCCGCCCTCGTTGACATCGAGGACCCGACCACCGGCGAACTGATCGTCGAGGCCGGCCGCCAGATCAACGAGGCGGACGTCGTGCGGATCGAAGCCTCCGGCATCCAGTCGGTGCAGATCCGTTCGGCGCTGACCTGCGAAGTCCAGACGGGCGTCTGCCAGGTCTGCTACGGTCGCGACCTTGCACGCGGCACGCCGGTCAACCTCGGCGAGGCCGTCGGCGTTATCGCGGCGCAGTCGATCGGCGAGCCCGGCACCCAGCTCACCATGCGTACCTTCCACCTTGGCGGTACCGCAACGGTGGTCGACCAGTCGTTCCTGGAATCCTCCTATGAGGGCACGGTGCGCATCAAGAACCGCAACGTTCTGCGCAATTCCGACGGCGTTCTGGTGGCGATGGGCCGCAACATGGCGATCCAGATCCTCGACCAGCGCGATCAGGAGCGGTCCTCGCAGAAGGTCGCCTACGGTTCGAAGCTGTTCGTGGACGACGGCGACAAGGTCAAGCGCGGCCAGCGTCTCGCCGAGTGGGACCCCTATACCCGCCCGATGATGACGGAAATCTCCGGTACGGTTGATTTCGAGGATCTGGTCGAAGGTCTTTCTGTTACCGAAACCACGGACGAGGCCACCGGCTTCACCAAGCGTTCGGTCATCGACTGGCGCTCGACGCCGCGCGGTTCGGATCTGAAGCCGGCAATCGTCATCAAGGGCGAAGACGGCGAAATCCTGAAGCTGCCGCGTGGCACCGAAGCCCGTCTGCCGCTTTCGGTGGACGCGATCCTCTCGGTCGAGCCCGGCCAGAAGGTCAGCCAGGGTGACGTGCTTGCGCGTTCGCCGCTGGAAAGCGCCAAGACCAAGGACATTACCGGTGGTCTGCCGCGCGTTGCGGAACTGTTCGAGGCCCGCCGTCCGAAGGACCATGCCGTGATCGCCGAGATCGACGGTACGATCCGCTTCGGCCGCGACTACAAGAACAAGCGCCGCATCCAGATCGAGCCTGCGGAAGACGGTGTCGAGCCGGTGGAATATCTCATTCCCAAGTCGAAGCCGTTCCACCTGCAGGATGGCGACTACATCGAGAAGGGCGACTACATCCTCGACGGCAACCCCGCTCCGCACGACATCCTTGCGATCAAGGGCGTCGAGGCGCTGGCCTCCTACCTCGTCAACGAGATCCAGGAAGTCTATCGTCTGCAGGGCGTGGTGATCAACGACAAGCACATCGAGGTGATCGTTCGCCAGATGCTGCAGAAGATCGAGATCACGTCTTCGGGCGACAGCGGCTATATCTCCGGCGATATTGTCGAGGCGATCGCCTTCGACAATCTCAACGAGGAACTGGTCGCGCAGGGCAAGAAGCCTGCGGAAGGCGAACCGGTGCTGCTCGGCATCACCAAGGCCTCGCTGCAGACGCCGTCCTTCTTCTCGGCGGCTTCCTTCCAGGAAACCACCAAGGTGCTGACCGAAGCGGCGATCGCCGGCAAGGTCGATACCCTGCAGGGCCTGAAGGAAAACATCATCGTCGGCCGTCTGATCCCGGCCGGTACGGGTCGCGCCATGAGCCAGGTCCGTCGCATCGCGACCACCCGCGACGAGCTCATCATCGACGCCCGCCGCAAGGCCTCCGGCGCCGACGAGGCGACCCCGATGCTGTCCGCGATGAACCCGGAAAGCGAGCCGCAGCCGGGCGAATAAGCCTCTGCGTTGAAGCTGTCTGATCTGAAAGCCGCCGGTCTTGTGCCGGCGGCTTTTCTGTTGTGAAGCGCTCTGTCACCAGACAAGCTTGCGATGCGTTGCCAACGCGCATAACCTGTTTCTCAAACGTAGCGGGGACCACTTCCATGGCCGATCTGTCCGGTATTCTCGCCATCGCGCTGGCATTTTTTGTCGTTGCCGTCTCGCCCGGTCCGGCCAATATCGCCGTCGCGACGATTGCGATGCGGTTTGGCAGAGCCGCGGGGCTCATTTTCGGCGCCGGTCTTGCTGCGGGGCTTTCATTCTGGGGCGTTGTCGCGGCGACGGGAATGGGGGCGATGCTTCAGGGATCGGTATATTTCTTGAGCGTTCTTAAAGTGCTCGGCGGGGCCTACCTGCTCTACCTTGCCTTTCAGTCCGCGCGCGCTGCCGCAAGGTCCGGCATCGAGTCTGGCGGGAAGACGGCCGCGGACGGGCGTTGGTTTCGCCGCGGACTTGTCCTCAACCTCTCGAACCCCAAGGCCGTTCTGGCGTGGATGGCGGCGCTTTCCATCGGCGCGGAGTCCGGCGGGCAGCCGATGATCGCGGCCACGGGGCTTTGCATGATCCTCGGGCTCGTCAATTATACGCTTTATGCCCTGGTGTTTTCGCTACCGGGCGCGATGGCGGGATATCAGCGGTTCAGGCGCGCCATCGAAGGCGCTGTGGCTGGTCTGTTCGCCATGGCCGGTTTCGGCCTGATGCGCTCGGCCTTCAGCCGCTAGGAAACATTCTGGCTCCGGCCTGCTGGCGCGCTTTCCCCGCTTCCGTCGTGTGCGGTGCGGCTGGACCATTTTTGGGTCCTGCTGAAATATCGTTAGCCAAAACAACGGCGGTCGCACAGACTGAAGTGGTTGCGGAGCGAGCGGCGATCAGGTGATTTCATGACTTCGCTTCGCATGGAAGAATGGAACGCTTCATGCGTTCTGATAACAAAGCCGGTACGGGTCGCCAGGTTCATGGCATGGATGGTCGTCGCGGCGCGTCCCGCGACGACCTCATCATCGACGCTCGTCGTGAGGCCTCCCGCGCCGACGAGGCGACCGCCAATGATCTCCGCGATGAACCCGGAAAGCGAG
>NZ_DEPM01000047.1:0-9787 GCF_002358775.1 Martelella sp. UBA3392 | reverse complement strand
GTTCGAACCCCTGCGCTCTCACCAATAAATTCAAGGCTTTAGGCCTACACTTCCTTTCCAAAATAGCCTAAAATACCCGGACACACAGTGGACACAGTTTCGAGGGTGTCATGGGCTCGCATTACATACTGGGTGACAAGGTCAGAATTTACCGCCGCGAGAACAGTTCGGTCTGGCAGGCACAGGCACGACTGGAGGGCAAAAAGTGGCGCGTCAGCACCAAAACCGACAGTCTGGCGCAGGCCAAGGAGTTCGCGGAGGATTGGTATTTTGAGCTGCGCGGCAAAAGCCGGGTCGGTCAGTTGACCGCCGAGCGTACCTTTGCCGATGCCGCCAAACAGTTCCTGCTGGAATACGAGGCGATCACCAACGGCGAGCGTAATCCGCGCTATGTGAAAGATCACGCCGCCCGACTCAGGAATCACCTGATCCCCTACTTTGGCGACAAGCCGCTGTCCCAGATCACGGCGGGCATGGTGCAGGACTATCGAATCATGCGCCTGCAGCCAAACCCGGACACCGGCAAGGTGCCGACCCGCAGCACCCTCCACCACGAAACCGTCACACTGCGGCAGGTTATGAAAACCGCCCTGCGGCACGGCTGGCTGGCTCACCTGCCCGACTTTTCCGCGCCTTACCGGGCTTCCGGCAAAATCAGTCATAGGGCTTGGTTTTCTGATGAAGAGTACAAGAAGCTCTACACCTACACACGAGAGCGCGCGAAATCGGCCGAGGGCCTGAACTGGCAGCATGCGGCCGAACAGCTGCATGACTATGTGCTATTCATGGCTAATACCGGTTTGCGCCCGGATGAAGCCAATCGTCTCGAATACCGCGACGTGACGATTGATGAGGGCGAAGAAGGTGACGACCCCATCCTGCTGATCGAGGTGCGCGGCAAACGGGGTGTTGGCTACTGCAAAAGCACGCGCGGTGCGGTCTATCCGTTTGAGCGGTTGGTGAAGCGCAATCGACCGCGACCAACCGACCTGATTTTTCCGCAGGATCACAAGAAACAGTTCAACCGGGCACTCACCGACTGCGACCTGAAATTCGATCGCGAAGGCAACCGCCGGTCAGCTTATAGTCTCCGGCATACCTATATCTGCCTCCGCCTGCTGGAAGGTGCCGATATCTACCAGATCGCCAAGAATTGCCGCACCAGTGTCGAGATGATCGAAAAGCACTATGCCGTACATCTCAAGAACACCCTGGATGCCAGGGCCATCAACGTGCGACGAAAAGCATGATCGGTTGTCGAATCATCTTGTTGCAATCTAGGATTCATCCCGGCAAAGTAACGTCAGTCGTTGCTGCCGAAGGTTTCTGGTGTGGATCAGGTTATCCGGATAGAGCCGATACACTGCCGTGTGAAGAATGTTTCGCGCGGCAACGGGCCTGCCGATAATCCCCATTCTGTTATCGCGGCGGCCGCCTACCTGTCCCGCACGCGGATCAGGGATGAGCGCACCGGGCGCATTCATCGCTATACCCGGCAGGATACCGATATTGTTCACGAGGCGATCCTGCACCCGTCCGATGCGCCGGACTGGGCCAGTGACCGCGCGGGCTTATGGAATGCGGTGGAAGCCGCCGAGCGGCGCAAGGATGCCCGTCTGGCCAAAAGCCTGGAAGTGGCCCTACCGCTTGACCTTGATGCGCAGCGCTGGCCCGCGTTGATGGAAGCCTTCGCGGCGCGGTTTGTCGCCATGGGGTTGCCGGTCCACTACGCCATTCACAACAATGCCGACGGCACCAATCCGCACTGCCATCTGTTGCTGGCGACCCGCGTACTTGAAAGCACCGGCTTTGCCAAAGCCAAGCTTGCCGCGCTGAATCAGAAATCCTTTGTCGATGACACGCGCGCCCTGTGGGCAGACACCTGCAATCTGTTTCTGGCGGCAGCCGGAGCGGGCATGCGGTATGACCATCGCAGCTACAAAGCACGCGGCATTGCCAAAGTGGCAGGCACTCACCGGGGACGTCGCCGTCCCGATCGCAGCTGGATGAGGGAGATATCCATGCGTCAACGCCCTACCCCTGAAGAAATTGAACGTTACCCGCATCTAACCGCGCGTGAAGAATGGCCGCCACGCACGCATGCGCCGGAATGGAGCTTCACACGGGAAGAACGCGAGGAGCTAAAGCGCTACGTCGCAGAGCATCCGGAACCCAAACAGGAGATACGGCACGACGATGGCCAGTTTGAAGGCTGGATCAAGCGCAAATGGCAGGAACAGGAAGAAGCACGCCAGCCACGTGTCATAAGCCCTGTACCTGAACAGGAAGGGAGCGAGCCGACACCGGAAGAACGGCAGCGCCAGGAAGCAGAGCGACAGCGCGATGAAGAAGGCATGCGGCGCGATGACGCCGCCCGCCTGCCCGTTACCCAGTCCGAGAGTGAGCGCCTGGCAGAAGCCCGCAAACATGGTGACGCCGAGGTTCAACGCGTTGAAAAGCAGATACTGGAAGAGCGCCTTGCCTACCTGGAGCGCAAAGACCGGGATGATTACGCAGCAGGCATGGATCGCCGATACGAAGAAGAGCACCGGGAACCGGACCACACAGCAGAAATCCTGCGCGACACGCTGGGCAAGGCGGAAGCCGAACGCTTGCTGAAATACGCCCATACGGATGAACAGTTCCGCCGCATCTTCAAAGACCCGGAGCACGCCATCAAGCGCTTCAATCAGGCCTTGGAGGATATGGGAGAAAAGCGGGCGCTGGAAACACTGGCCCGCGATCCGGGCCGGATCAGCCCGACCAAGGATTCATGGCGGGCAACATTCCAGCATTCAACCAAGGAGCGAGAAGAAGCCCGCGAAGCGCGGCGCAACGTCACGGAATCCTATCAAGTGACGAAGGAAGCCGTTGAGAAAGAACGGGACGCCCGGCGGGCGGCCGAACGACATGAGGAAGAGCGGCAGTGGAAGCGCTAGCGGCGCGTGCGCTCCAGCTCCTGGCCAAGCTCTTCCATCATAAGAGTTTCACGACGGCCTTTTGGCTCGGCTGAACGGACACCATGCACCAGCAGCTGAAATTCCTTGTAGGTGCGCATGCACCACGGAATGTTCAGCCGCAGTACCCGAACCACGAACCATGCCAGCATGTATTCGAGGTTGAAACGGATCGACGAACTGAATTTCATGCTGACTATGATAAGCCATCATGAAACAAATCGCGAACAGAAACCTGATCATTTATGCGGTAATTGCTTAATGTAGGTCGCGTTGCGGATGGCCTCGATGCGCTTGTCCAGCGGTGGATGGCTTCGCAGCAGGCCATTGAACATCAGATTTTCATAGGCAGCCAGCGCGTGGCGTGGCTTGCCGTCATCGGCCTTGATTGCTTCCAGCGCGCCGATCATGGCCTGCGGACTGGTCAGGCTGGCCCCGATGGCATCTGCATAGAACTCCCGTTGACGGGAAAACCGCATGATTTCCATTTCAGAGACGAAAGTGAACAGCTTCAACGCCAGCATTTTGAGTTTGCGGAACACCAGAAAAAACGTCAGGGCATCCCGCACGCCATAGGCATAGGTCATGCGCTGCATATCATTGCTGGCGATGTGGCCGAGCTCATGCGCCAGAATGGCTTCGAACTGATCACCGGTGGTCTTTTCGATACAGCCGCGCGTGAACGCAATCATGGCATTGTCGCGGGACTGGCCGCAGGCAAACGCGTTGATGCTGTGATCCTCGAAATGGCCCACATGGCGTACTGGCGGCAGCCCCATGGATTGCGCCATGGCCTGCACCTTGTCGTAGATCGGATGCCCTTCCGGCAGGAACGTAATCTTGAGGTCTTTGGCGGCTTTGCCGGACTGTCCGCCGACCCGGTTGGCGAAAAACTTGCCGCCCACATAGGTCCACACCGGCAGGCCGAGAAAGACCCAAAGTAACTGAATGGCCATGATTGCAAAAGCCAGCGGCAGCATGGTCAGGAAGATGATGGCCAACGGGGTGGCGGTCATCCCGAACAGGAAGGCGAAAAACTCCACCACCATCCCAATAATGCCACCAATGGCGGCACCCACCATCAGGAAAAGCACAGTTCGGGTCATCGGATTGGCAAGTCGGCTGGCGTCGATTGTCGGGGTCTGCGTTATTTCCTGTTCCATGTCAGTCCACACCTTTTGCTGGCGATCGGGTCGAGATGCCAGGGGATGAGGTCTGCTTTCACGCGCAGCCCTCCCCTGAAAAAATGCAGGGCGTTGCGCGGCTTGGCCGGGTTGTGCGACGCCATGAACGTTTCAACTTCCTGCGGCGTCATCAGCTCACGACCGTGCAGCGACAGCGCTTCGTTGATGGAATACGACGCCGAGCCGCCGCCCAGTGACGTTCCGACCGATCCCGGCATCAGCAGCGCCTTGGTGTCCTTGCCCAGGTAGTCGGAGATGTACTGGCTGGTTTCGTGGTCATCCGTGCCGAAGAATGACTTGGCTTCGGCCTGCATGAACGATTGCCAGTTGGTCGGGTACTTCTGCTTGAGGGTTGCCATATCCTGCAGGAAGAACCACAGTCGCACCCCTGCCCCGGCATGTGT
The DNA here is from genome assembly GCF_002358775.1 of Martelella sp. UBA3392. NCBI lineage: Bacteria > Pseudomonadati > Pseudomonadota > Alphaproteobacteria > Hyphomicrobiales > Aurantimonadaceae > Martelella > Martelella sp. UBA3392. The sequence continues at coordinate 5,242 of NZ_DEPM01000047.1, read as the reverse complement.
CCGCAGTGCGCTGACAAACCGGTCAGACGCGTCGAGCATCAGAAACTCATCCAGCAGGAACAGCACCGGGATATCCGGTCTGGTCTTGTTGCGCAGCATCGCGTCCAGCGCGTTGGCGAAGACCATCTGCACGAAGGTGGAGTACGGGCCAATCGCATCGAACGGCAGCACCAGATAGACCGTGATGTTGCGTTCCTTCAGCCCTTCAAACAGGAAATCGGAACGCGCGGTGGCGCGGCGCAGTCCCTTGGTGTCCCAGATACTCATATGCTGGCCGATGCTTTCGATCAGCCGGGGTATACCGACGTCGCGCGTCTTGCTTTCAACCGCTTTGGCCGCGTTGCGGATAAATGGGTCATCCGTGCCGCGCATATCCTTCAGCAGGCTGGTGAAGTCCCTGTCATAGCCGGACACGCGATCCCGCAGGGCGCCGATATTGCGTTCGGCGGGGTCGGCATAGTGGGCGTAATAGAGCAAAGCACCCGCCAGAAAGCCGATCGCCTCATTGGCGAAGAACGGCTGTTTGTCATCCTGCTGGCGCGGGTAGATCATTTCCGCCAGTTTGGTGGCGTCACGGTCGTTGTTGATCGTGTCCAGCGGATTGAACCCATGGGTGAAGTCTTTCAGCCGCCCTTCCTCGAAAGGGTTGAGAATATAGACCGGGCCGACGTTTTCATCGCGCCATCTGCCGGTGGCTTCGACCAGCTCGCCCTTGGGGTCCAACACCACGGCAGAGCCGCGATAGCGCAGCAGGTTCGGAATGATCTGCATTGCGCCCTTGCCCGTGCGGGTCGGCGCAAGGGTCAGTAGATGGCTTTCGCCGTTCCAGTGGATTGGTTTGCCGGTAGCCTTGTCTCGCCCGAAATAGATCCCGTCGGGCGTTTCGTGGGCATCGTTCAGCAATCCGGCATCGGCCAGATCGGTGCCGCTGGACCATGCGGCGGAGCCATGAATTTTTGGCGGATTGCGGAGGAGTTCCGCTTGCTGTTGGAGAAGCGCCAGGGTGCGGTTGGCGGCGGCGATAATACCCTCATAAGGCTCGCCCTTGAGTACCGCCGAGACGACGGTATCGACGGTGATCGGATCATAGCCTTGCTGCAGGAGTTGACGGCGCAGAGATGCGGCCTTGAGGTTGCGGCCGATTTTGGTTGCGGTCTGCACCATCGCCTGTGAGGAGCGAATGGTATCGCCAAGGCGCAATGGCTCGGTCCCGCCAAGCTTGACCGGCATTTTTGTCAGGTCCGCAAACGGATCGTCCCCGCTCATCCTGCATCAGCCCCCCGGTATCTGCTGGATATTGCAGGTAATCGAAGCAGGTTGATGCAGGGTTGTAAATACCTGCGGTAGCTTTTATGAATGTCGCTCTCTTGACGGGCATCAAAGTCTGCCAAATACAGTAAAAGCGCACTTACATGTTGCCTCAGCCGGGAACCCGGCGAAATGCAACATTGCGGCGTTCGAAACGGCGCGAAGCGACCGTCCCGAACCCCGAAGTGCGGCGGGGGATACCCCCTGCACCCCCTCCGTGCGACTCGCCCTGTCCGTATTTTACCTTCGAACGTCGCACTCTTCGCAAGATGCGCCCGGCTCTGCCGGGCTCCGCTGCGGTGCCCGCAGCAAGGCCGTTACCGGCCGCAGCGCGGGTGCCGTGGGCGGGCGTGAACACGCCCCCCCCCTGCGAGCCCGCGTCAAACCAATAAAGAGCGTATCTGAATTCTCAGCGGATCGAGAGTGCCGCTAAAGCTATCGATCATGGCTTGCAGAAACGTCTCCGGCTGCAGGTTATCTTCATGCAGCTCATATCCGGCGTTTCGAGCCAACATCGTCAGAAAGACCAGCTGTGAACGACCATTCCCCTCTCGGAACGGATGAATTGCGTTAAGCTCCGATAGAAACCATGCGGCTTCGGTCGCGAACTCATCTTCATCCCCTACCTCGGCCAGACAGCCCTTCCGGGCCAGTTTGGAGAACAGCTTTGTCGCTTCCGTTTCGATATGCTCAGGATAGCAGAACATGCTGCCGCCTTTGCTGGTGCGGATTGTTCGCACCTGCCCTGCCCAGCTATAGACATCTTGGAAAAAGTGTCGATGGACGGCGCAGTAATGGGAAAAATCCAGATCGCCATCCGGCAGGTCCTCGTCGGCGCGCGAATGGAACATCAGTTGTTCGAACTCGTCGAGCTCATCCTGATCCCGAAGATCAGCCTTGTTGCGCAGAACCTGGGTGCCGGGATAGCACAAAGGGTCTTCGATCGCATCATAGCGCGACACGACACTCAGCCCTTCTTGAACGCCTTCGTGACCGCAGTACGATAGGCATCCCCTTTAAGATTGGACGACGCCAAACTCTTGGAAAGTGATCTTGACGCAGGTTTGAGGGACAACCCCTCAACCGCCGCAAAGCGCTCCGCTTTGCCCACACCGATGGGACGGGTAATAAATTTCCCGGATCCTGCAGAACGACTGACTTTTGTGCTCTTTGCCATGCTTTCAAAATACCATCTTTTATGACGTCATGCCTATCTATTTATGGGCCCCGGCGCAAGATGTCCCTGACGATCCCAAAAACTGCAGCCCGTTCTTTGGTTCAAAAATTCTGGCTAAAATTTACATTGCCATTTATACTTTTCATGTATTCCAAGGGGAGGAAACAAATGTCCGATTTGCCAAAGTATACACTGTCGCATGATGAGGCAAAAAAGGATTGGGTTCTGAAGCAGGATGGTGCCGATCGAGCCACGAAGCGTTTTGAAAGCAAGTCCGAAGCGACCAAAGGCGGAGCCCTTTCGGGCGCTCTGGGTAAATCCGGTGGGTCAGTAAAAATCCAGAAACAGAACGGGAAATATCAGGAAGAACGGACATTCCCCCGCTCCAAAGACCCCAGAAAGTCCAAAGGCTGATCAACGGAGGTTTTGCGCTTCATGAATATTCTACCAAGTTGTTCGATCAAAAGCCTGACTGAATGTGAACCCTCTCAGTTGGTTCGTTTAGTGGAATATGGAGAGGATGCCGGTGCGCTGGCACTCGTCGCCGACGTTGAAGGCGGCGAAGATGCCCGCGCACTCATCCAGCTGAACGAAGACATTCCTGCATATTCGATTATCAACGACCCTGACAGGTATCAGGTCCTGGCTTTTGAAGCCCCACCAACCCTTGTCGTGGACCCATTCAGCGGGTTCGACGCTTCCCCCAGCCGATTGTTCGAAGCGCAGGGCTGTGTCATGCGACATCATGATTGCTGGGTAATGCGAGTCAACGAATACTACGGTAGTGGCTTCAGGCCGCGTCAAGGTAGTTTTGATCTTGAGTCAGGCAGACTCATCAATCCGGTGACAGAAACACGCCGCATCGCATACTTCGGCAAATGGCATATTACCGTTCCAAACCCGGATGGGAATGAAAAGGCCATTACCGTCGCCAGCTTTGAATGGAAAGCACCCCAGAATTCATGACCAAACTCTTTTTTTCCTACTCCCACGCTGACGAAACATTTCGCGATACCCTTGAAAAACATCTGGCTGCGATGAAGCACGAAGGGCTGATCGATACATGGCACGACCGGCGGATTCCGGCAGGCGACGAACTTGACCCTGCCATTGACGAAAATCTTGAGCAGGCTGATGTCATTCTGTTGCTGGTCAGTTCTGATTTCATCGCATCGCGGTATTGCTACGATATCGAGATGACACGGGCTCTTGAACGGCATCATGATCGGACAGCTCGGGTCATCCCGATTATCCTCCGGCACTGCGACTGGAGAAACACTCCCTTTGCCAAGCTGTTGGCTGCGCCAACTGATGGCAAGCCTATCAAATCATGGGCGGACATTGATGAGGCCTACACTGATGTGGTTGGTCATATCCGTCGGGCACTTACGGCAATGGGAGCAAGCCCAAAACAACAGGAAGCCGCACAGCAGATCCCATCTGCAGCCAAGTTTGGTTTTGCCGAGCCGGAAACGGTCTCCTCGCCCTATGCCTCGGCCCGCTCCAGCAATATGCGCGTCAAAAAAACGTTCTCGGATGCGGACCGGGAACGTTTTCTGGAAGATAGTTTTGCCTTTATAAGCCGCTTCTTTGAGAACTCGCTTCAGGAGCTGGCAGGTCGGAATCCCGGAATTGAGGGACGCTTTCGGCAAATAGATGCCAATCACTTTACCTGTGTGATCTATGCTGACGGCAAGGCTATTTCTCGGTGCAAGATCGTGCTTGGCGGAGCTTTCGGAAGAGGGATTTCTTACTCCATCAATGACAACGGCTCCGATAACAGCTGCAATGAAAAGCTGTCGGTCGAGACCGACGACCAGAATCTGTATTTGAAGCCGTTGATGGGGTTGGCATTCCAAAGCCGACGCCAAAATGCAAAGCTCAGTATGGAAGGTGCCGCAGAGCTGTTTTGGTCCATTCTCATAGAGCCCCTACAGTAACGCTATAATCGAGGTGATTTTCGACCGGTGCGGTGCCCTCGACTAGAAGAAAATTGCCGTCCGCTTTAATCCACTCAACTATTCCGTCAGCCGGCACATCAAATCCGTGACCCTTCAACGCCAGAATGTCCTTTTTATGCAGCTTCATTTTGCTGCCATGACTTGAGCTGCCATCAAGATTGATCACTCCTATCTCATTTCCACGGCGACCATAGACGTGAGCATGTGTCTGACCAACGCCGTGCTTGGGTTGATCTATTCTTATGTTTCCTTTGTATCGACCTGATACAATTTTCCCTTCCTGCAGCATCTGAAACTCAGCGCCATCGCTGTTCGCCACAGGTATAAATATCTCGATAAAACGAGGCTGGCGTTCTGCTACCAGAAATTCTTTGAATCTAATCATTTTACTCCTTTTATCTTTATTTATGAAGAAACACGCATACAGGTCGGCGTTTTCCAGTAAAAGCGACCAGAAATTCATCGAAATGTTCGTGTGTCGTTCATGCGAAATCTCGCTCTCCCCCTTTCTCAACCCGGTGCTGCCGCCTCCCTGCCCGCTTGCGTACCCGTGGCCTTCATCGGTTGCAGGATGACTGGTTCTGTCTTGCTCTGATGCGCCGGTCCGATTGGTGGGGTGCTGTCCTGCCCACGGTGGATTTGTGGGTCGGGCGGTGTGGTGTTTGCGGTGCTTTCCTCAGGTGTGGAGCCGGGCCTCCCTTGGCCGGGTTAGTCGCCAAGCTGGGCTGATCCGGTTCGCGCGCAATGGTCTTCCGCCGCAAGCGGTCTCCCGAGAGGTGGCTCGGTTTATCTGCAC
>NZ_DEPM01000302.1:0-14947 GCF_002358775.1 Martelella sp. UBA3392 | reverse complement strand
GGCTGGCGCTGCGGGCGGGATCGCGTCGTCGCTGGCAGCGGGGTATTTTACCCGCAATCCTGTTCAGGTGGACGAGAGCCTTTCGGCGAGTGACCAGCAGGCGCAGCGGATCGCGAAGGAACAGCGCATCGCCGCCGTCTGGTCGGCTGTTGCTGGCTATGCGGCGTCCGGCGGCGATGGCGATAGCGTTTTTGCCGACGCGTCCATTGGCCAGTCGGCGATCGCGAATAATCGACAGCTGCATATCCGCGAAATCGAACTGATCGAGGAATACAGCGACGAATTTGCCCAATTCCTTGGGCTGTGCGGTGGCGATACACCATGCAGCGCGGACGATCTGGCCGAGGCGGAACGGCGGCTTGCCCAACAGGCCTATCGCCAGGTGCAGGCGGGCTACGATGTCATTACCAATGGTCAGTGGGATAGCCAGGCTCAGACATTCCTGAGCGAACTTGGCCAGCAGGTCGGGATGATCGACGGCGTGATGGCGTTCCGGGCCTCGCATGACAGCGGCGGCCTGCTCGGCTTCGGTGCGATCGACGGCGATTGGGACAATACCGAGCTCCTGCTTGACGAACTGCAGTCAAATCCCGCCGCACTCGGTTTCTACAAGGAAAACGGCCTTGTGGTTCCGCCGTCTTCGATTGTCGGGCTCTCGGTCGACATCTGGGATCGTACGCGTGAACAGGAGGCCTATAACACAGCCGTTCAGTTGGCGGTGATTGCCACTGCTAGCATCGGGGCAGCAGCTGCCGGCGTGGCGGTGGAGGGCATCCTGGCCTCCTGTGCGGAACCGGTCCACTGCATTGCGATGCTCGGCACGTTTGCCGCAGATGCCGTGGGTAGCGAGTTCGCCGGAACCTCGCTGGTTCCCGTCGTCGTAGGCGGCAGCGTTATGTACAAAAACGCCGCCGGAGAGATCGTCGCAAAGCTTGACGATGCGGGCCGGATGGTTACGGTGAATGCTGGGAATAGTGGACCACGGTTCATAACTCGAGCTGATGGTCAGACTTTAGATACAGGTTCAATAAAAATTCCTGGGCCTACTAACTCGCCATATGGGAAAATGGACTACCTTCTGGGCAAGGTGCCAGGAAATCAGGATAGTATAGGTAAAGGTGGGTATTTCGAAGGGGCATTGGGTTTTAAGTCGAGTGACGAGCTTGCGAGTGCTATGGAAAGCCACCTAAAGGACAATTTTAGCGATGCGGTGATCACAGGTAACAAAGTTGAAGTAACGGCCCCTATAACCGGGCCTAATGGGGTGACGGCGAACGTTAAGGCGGCGTGGCAAGTGAAGGCTGACGGCTCGGTGAGCTTTGTTACCGCGTTCCCCGGTCCTAGGCAGTAGGAGTTTTATGAAAAGTTTTTCTTGTGTAGCGCACAGGGTCGTTTTTGGTCTTCTTAAGAAGGAAGAAAGTGCCGGATATTCGAAATACGAGCTGCGTAGAAATGGCATGGTTCTAGGGGCATGTGAGTTTCCTTCTCATATGGCTCCGAAATTTTCTGTCTCAGTTGATGGTAGCTTCGCGGTTTACGGCGGCTGCAATGCCTATTTGGTGGGCAAAGGTCAGGGGATGACAAGTTTCGAAGAGCAGGAAGAGATCAGTAAAATTTGGTTTCTGGAAAATATGATTTTAGTTGAATGCGATACCCTTTTTGTCGGTCGATCGCGCACCGGGATGGAAACACAAAAGGAGTACTGGCATACCGAGATAATAACGTCATGTATTTTGAGGGACGCGAAGACTCTTGTTTTTCAAGACCTTGAGAATGGCGTCTATCAGATGAATGTTGAGGATTTTTTGGTTGTGCCTTCTGAATATCCTTTCGAAAAGTTGGGCTAACTATTTTTGCTTAAATCCCCTCCCGAACGGGGCCTTATTGATGAAGGGGAGTCCTCTCTTAGACGCTATAAAGCAGGTTCTATTGTCTCTAGAAGAGAAAGGGGAAATTGTTTTATGTTCCAGCACACCAGATATGCCAGCCCAAGTCATATTTGAAGCAGTAGAATGTTTTGTTCCAAGTAAAGAACTTTCCGGTGCTGAATTGTCGGGTTTGAGGGCGTTAGTATTTCATGCCGTCAACGATGAAAGATTTTTTGATTGGGATATGCCGACATTAACGGGGCTTTCTGCGGAAGAATTTCGAGCGGTCGCTGATAAACTTCCCAAAGGCTAAGTATACGCCTCTGTCCCAACCTACTGTTTTTGGCGTGAAAGTGTTATAATTTTCGGCCTGTCATCGGCCGTCTAAGGCACGGATTTCTGCTCGGCCTTCTCGCGCTCGCTTTTGAACACGTTCGTTAACCTGGCAGCTTGCCGCCGCCAATGCGTTCGCCTCCAGCTTCCTGGTGGAAAGCCTCGACGGCATGGTCTCCGGCTATTACGACCTCGGCGACATCCTCGCCGGTGCCACCTTCTCCGCCGTCACCGCGGGCCTGACGGAGGGGATCGGGCTGGAGGCGCTCGGGATTACCGACAAAACCCATCCTGACCTGTGCGATGGTATCATCAATGGTTTCGGCAAGGGCAATCTGAGCCTTGCCAACATCATCGACGGCGCGCTGGACGGGATGATCACGTCGGGCCTGTCGTCAGCCGTCTACGGCACGGATTTCGGGTCGTCCTTCTCGCGCTCGCTCCTGAACACGGTCGTCAGCCTGACGCTGGCCGATGTGCAGTTCGAGATCGGTAAACTTGGTCTTGAGGAGGGATCTTTTCCCCACGCGATGCTCCACGGCCTTGCCGGGTGTGCGGCTGCCGAAGCGACAGGCGTGTCGTGTGCGGCGGGTGCCGCCGGGGCCATAGCGCAAAGCCTTTATGCCGGAACGACAGATGAGTTCGGGCGACATTTAAACGCAGAGGAATATACCAACACGGCCGAGTTCATTGGTGCTTTCGCAGGCTTCCTGCTGTCAAGCGGCAATGCTGAGAACGTCAATGTTGCTGCTTTGGTAGCTGAATCCGGTTTTGAGAACAACGCCCTGTGTGGCGGGTGACCTGAGACCCGACTTCCCTCCATTTTTCCGGAGAGTCTTGGGTTTTTTTGCGAGGCTTAAAAAGCTATGGTCCGCATTCTTATGCGTGCCTTACCAATTACGACGATGGTTCGTATATGCAGGTTGCAGGCGGAAGAGTGACTTGTGTTCTTGAGTTGCGAGATCAACAAGCGTCCAAGCATTGGCGTGCCTATTTAGAAAAAGCAAAAGTTCCATTTGAGGGAGAACAGACACTGATGTTTGGTGGTGGGCATATGAAATGCATCCCGATGAAATACTCTTTATTGATGATGTTGTTGAGGCTTTTAAATCCTTTTATGAAAAGAAGCCTTTTCCTGTGGAAATCAAATGGCGCGATATGTCTCATGCCATGGGCTTGAGTTGATTTGCGCTTTACCTTTCTAGGATTCCCCTTGGTATAACTATGATATGGGGCTTCGACATGATTTTTTCTCTTTCCGGCTCTCAATCCGTGACAAATGCATTTCGGGTCGGCGACGGCCTTCAACCGTCCGGACGCGGAGCCATGATCGCATGAAAACGCAACGGCCGCTCGACCCGCACAACCCGTTCTGGACCGACATACTGGCGCTTTATCGCCGCGATGGTGTCTCAGGCGCCTGCCTCTCATTGCAGGATAGCCATGAGATCGACGTTGTGCTGCTCCTGTTTTTCCGTCTTTGCGATACCAGACACCTGCCGCTTGATGACGATATGCTCGTTGCAGCAGAAGTCGCCGTAGAACCTTGGCGCAAAACGTCATCATCCCGCTGCGCCATGCTCGACGCTTTGCAAAACCGCTTGCAGGCGATCCGGCGATTGCCGCGAACCGGGAGGCGATCAAGGCCCGGGAAATCGAGGCCGAACAGCTGGAACTGGCCATGCTCGTCCGGTTTCTGGGCGATGCCGGTCCAGCGCCATCCGCCCCGCCTTTCGACAATGCCGACCGGTTCCTGACCGGAAAGGGCGTGCCGGGCGACGCTATCGCCCGTTTCAACGCCCTGACCGCCTGCTCTGCTCCCGCGCCCATGCGATTGCCGCGTCCGGCAGTTCGTTGCGTTCGACATCCCATTCGAGCGGTGCCTTGGCATCAAGCCCGAGCTTTGCCGACATGCCCTCGCGCGAGGAAGGGTCGAGCCGGTTGCACAGCACATTCGGCACCACGAACATGTCGGTGTCGGCCTGAAAGCGCGTGGCCATGGCCCACAGAACCTCTTCCTCGCGGGCAAGCTCGATGTCGTCATCCACCGCCACGGCGAATTTGACGTAAGGGTCGAGCCCGAACAGCATCATCAGCGCCTGGCGCGCCACAGGCGGCCGGCAGCAGTGTGGTTGACCCAAAGCTTCCGACCTATGCCGAACGGCTGCGGTATGAGGGAGACCTGCGCCGGCAGAAGAGTCTTGCTACTTCCTTTGGGCGTGGCGGCCGGGCAGGGCAATCCTCGATGTGATTCTGCGAGCCTGGAACGGCTAAATGCGCTTTTGAGACAGAGGAGGGCCCGAGTTGGATCGATTACTCGGTAACGAGACGCTAGCGCGATGACATCTGGTCTGGAAGGGGACGAGCTTGTCACTCTTCGTTTGGAAATGCGGCGCGCCAACGTTCGCGGAAAATATATCGCTTCTGCCGGTCGAGCGCGATCAGAAGCGTCGGAGAAAGCGGGATCAGGCGTTCATTGGACTGCGCTGCTTCCGGCAATTCGAGCGGCGAACCATCGTCATCATCCAGCCGGACCAGCAGCAGCGCCTTTTCGAGCGCTTTGCGGCCGGCGCGCGAAAGAAGGTAATCGAGAAAGTCCGCGGCCAGCGCCTTCGCGGCGGCATCGCGCGGTATCATCGCGCCGCGCGAAAGGATGAGCGTGTAGTCGCTGGGCGCGATGATGCCGAGCCGCGGGTCTTTCTCGGCGCGGGCCAGCGCATAGGACCCGAGAATATTGTAGGCAATGAGGTACTTGCCCTCAATCACCGCATCGATGATTTCGGCGGAACAGCAGGTCGCGACCGCGCCGCTGCGGCCGAAGGACTCCATCAGGCCGCCAAAGGTGGTTGCCTCGAGCGAATCGGCAAAAGCCAGGAGATAGCCGAGCCCGGATGTCTCGATATCATAGGTCGCCAGCCGCCCCCGGTAGCGGCTGGTTTCCGGGCGAAGCAGATCGAGAAGGTCGAAGCGCGATCGCGGGACATCCATGGCGGGCACCAGCTCGGCATTGTAGACCATCACCGCGGGCTCGCGCGAGATACCCCAGAGCTGGTCGCGCCATCTGAACTCGCTTGGAAGCGATGCGGTCTGATCGGACCGGTATGTCGCGGCGCAGCCGTCATTGACCAGCCGCACCATCTGGTCGACCGCCGAACTGATGACGAGGTCGGCATCGGCGATCCCTCCGGCGCATTCCGTGGCTGTAAGCTCGTAGAGATCGTTGGAGCCCCACTGCTCATATTCGATCCTGAGATTCGGCTTTCCCGCCAGATAGCTCTCGAGCACCGGCCTCATGACCGTAAGATCCGTGGTCGAGCGGATGACGAGCGGTTCTGCCGCGGCCGGCCCGAACGCCTCCGACAGTTCCTGCGCCGCGGCGGGAAAGGACCAGACGAGGAAAAGAACACAAGCGAGATGGCGCATGTCGTTATCCGTCCTTGGGCAGGTCGAGGGCGGCCTCGAACCCGCCGCCGGTTGCATGAAACGATATCCACCCGGCGTGGCTCGCAGCAACCGCATGCGCAATCGCGAGCCCCAGACCGCCGCTTCCCTTGCTCTGATCGCCGGCGAAACGCATGCCCGGCTCGTCGAGAATCTCCGCTGGCGGGCCATCGCCCTTATCGTAGACCCAAAGGATCGCGCGGTCACCGCTGCGCACACCGATCCGCACCGGCGGACGCCCGTGATTGAGGGCATTGCCGAGCAGGTTCTTGGCCGCCTCGGCAAGTGACATCATGTCGCCGCGGACCATCACCGGTGAATCAGGAAGGTCAAGGGAAACCGCGTACTGTTTCCCGAAAGCACCCGGCTCGTTCGCCTCGAAAGCCTCGATCGCGACATCGCGGAGGTCGACGAGCGCGCGGGGGGCCGTATCCGCGCGGTGTATGATCATCGCATGGTTCAGCATCTGGTCCAGCAGGTGACTGAGGCTCACGGCGCGCTCATGAATGCGGGCCACCATTTTTTCCCGACGCGCGGCATCGGGTTCTTCCGCTGCCAACTGGGCTTGCGCACGAATGGCGGCAACGGGGGTGCGAAGCTGGTGCGCGGCATCTCCGATCAGGTTTCGGTTGGTTGTCATCTGATGGTCGAGACGCGCCATGAATCCGTTCAGCGACTCGACGAGCGTTGCGACCTCGGACGGGGCGGACAGATCGATGGGGGTCAGGTCTGTCGGGTCGCGCTGCCTGAGCGCGAAACCGATACGCGGCAGAGGCAGAAGCGCCGAGCGCATCACCAACCACGCAAAGAACGCCATGGCCGCGCCGGCTGCGCCCAGAACGATGAGCGCGTTCTGCGCGATATCGCGGGCCAGTTCCGTGCGCGCCTTCAATGTCTGACCCACGATGACCTGCACCGGTCCCGAAAAACTGCGTTCCGCAAACCGGCGCACAAGACTGACATAGCGCGCTTTTTCGCTCCCGAACGCCCCGTCATAGAACACGACATCGCCTTCCTCCCGTGGCAAGGGCGCGGTATCGTAACCGGTCAATGTCTCTCCGTCCGGACCGACGATGCGGTAGCTGATGCGGTCATCGGGCGCGAGCGCCAGCAGCTCGAACGCCGAGATCGGCATGTCGACCAGTGCTGCGCCGTCGCGTACCGTGATGGATTCCGCGATGTCGCTCGCCGCGCCGACAAGCAGCCGGTCATAGGCCTCGCGCGCCGCTTGGCGGCCATAGGCAAGGGCTGCCACCAGAACCATCGCGCCGCCGACGGCCAGCACGGCGGCCATCGCGAGCGCGACACGGCTCTTGAGTGACAGTGTTCCGCGCAGGCCGGCCGCCTTACTCATCGCGGACATCCAGCCGGTATCCAAGACCGCGATGCGTCTCGATCGCGACGCCGGCGCCCGCCAGCTTCTTGCGCAGCCGGGCCACGTAAAGCTCCACCGTATTCAGGCCGACATCCGTGTTGTCGAATGAAAACAGGCCGTCGAAAAGGCGCTCCTTGGACATGATCTGACCGCGATGGGCCGCGAGAAGATTGAGCAGCGCCATTTCGCGGCGGGTCATGCTGACGAGGTCGCCGTCGCATCGCACGGTCTGTCCGGCCGTGTCGATCACCAGTCGGCCCAGCGTGAGCTGGCTGTCGGCCAGGCCGCGATTGCGGCGCGTCAGCACACGCAGTCGCGCCTCCAGTTCGCGCAGGTCGAATGGCTTGACCAGATAGTCGTCCGCGCCTTCGTCCAGTGCGCCGACGCGGGAGGATACGTCGAAGCGCGCCGTCAGCATCAGGACCGGCGTGCGGTTGTCATCGCGGCGCAAGCTGCGCAGAAATCCACGACCGTCCCCGTCCGGCAGGTTGATGTCGAGCACGATCACGTCGAACGCCTGCGCTTCGAGAAGAGCCGCCGCGTGCGCGATGTCGGCTGCGATGTCGCAGACAAAGCCTGCCCGCGCCAGGCTCGCCGCCACGGCCTCGGCGACATCCGCCGCATCCTCCACGATCAGTACCCGCATTTCGTTTCGCTGCTCCTCCGCCGGCTACAGTATACCCGCCTCCACCAGGGCGAAAGTCTCCCTGGCAAGCGATGACAGGTTGGTGACAGCTTGTCCTGATAGGGTGAGCCGATCGGGCAGCAAACAAAGATGTCCGGTCATGCTTTTTTGGAGGAGAGAACATGAATTTTTCATTTCCCGGGCGCAGCCTTCTGGTTGCCGCCGCACTCACCCTTGCACCGCTTGCGGCTTCCGCGCAGGATTTCACGCCCGAAAATCCCGAATGTATCGCTCCCGCCAATCCCGGCGGCGGCTGGGACTTCACCTGCCGGCAGGTGGGCAAGACCATGCAGGATCTCGATATCATCCCGTCCACCATGCAGGTCGTGAACCTTTCGGGCGGCGGCGGCGGCGTGGCGTTTGCCGAGGTCGTGAACAAGCGAAATGACGACAACGACCTCATCGTCGCTGCCTCATCCGCGACGGCCACGCGCCTCGCGCAGAACGCGTTTCCGGGCAACACGATGGACCAGGTGCGCTGGATCGGGGCCGTCGGCGCCGACTACGGCGTCATTGCGGTCGCTGCCGATAGCGACATCGATACGCTTCCGCAACTGATGGATCAGATCAAGGAAGATCCGACCTCGGTCGCAATCGGCGGCGGTTCGGCCGTGGGCGGTTGGGATCATCTCAAGGTGCTGATCGCTGCGCAGAAGGCCGGCATCGAGGACGTGCGCAAGGTCAAGTACATCGCGTTTGCCGGTGGCGGCGAAGCCGTCACGCAGCTCCTTGCCGGTTCGCTCCAGGCCTTTACCGGCGACCTGTCCGAAGCCAAGGGCTTCGTCGAATCCGGCGACATCAAGGTGCTTGCCGTCCTGGCCCCCGAACGCCTCAGCGGCGAATTCGCCGAATTCCCGACCGCCAGGGAGCAGGGCATCGACGCCATCGGCGCCAACTGGCGCGGTTTTTACGGCCCGGGCAAGATGAGCGACGCAGCCTACAACTACTGGGTCGATGCAGTGGGCACGCTCTATGGCTCCGATGAATGGAAGGCCGTGATGGAACGGAACGGGCTTGCCCCTCTCGACCTGCAGGGCGAGGAATTCCAGCAGTTCGTGGCTGAATCGGTGCAGAACATCACCGACCTGTCGAAACAGATCGGCATCCTGCAGTAACCGTCCGCAATACCGGAAAAGCGCCCTCGCACGCCGCTGCGGGGGCCTGACAGTATCATCGTTTATTGTGAGGATAGAATGAGCGATCGCATTTTTGGCGGGATCGGCTTGGTTATCGCCATCTTCTTCGCCTGGCAGGCCTCGATCATCCAGGAAAGCTTTCTGACTGACGCCGTCGGCCCGAAAGTCTTTCCCTACATCATCGCTGCCGTGATGGGTATTTCCTCGGTCTACTTCCTGTTGAAGCCGGACCCCGAGCCGCACTGGCCGCGCGCCGGACGTCTTGCGGAGATCGGCCTGGCCGTGCTGGTTCTCGCCGCCTATGCCGAGCTGCTGCCGGTTGCCGGATTCGTGATCGCCACGGCAGTCGCCGCGGCTTACCTGACCTGGCGCCTCGGCTCGCGCCCGGTCGAAAGTCTCATCATCGGCATCGGCACATCGGTCGGCATCTACATTATCTTCCACCTGGTTCTCGGTCTTTCCCTGGCCCGCGGCCCGTTCGGATTCTGAGGAGGAACCGATGGAAACGCTTTCTTCACTGGCCGATGGCTTCGTCGTCGCCCTGACCTGGCAGAACCTCGCGCTCGCGCTGCTCGGTTGCTTTCTCGGCACGATCATGGGGGCGCTTCCCGGTCTGGGGCCGTCGAATGGCGTCGCGATCCTCATTCCGCTGGCATTCACGCTCGGCCTCGGCGCCACGCCGTCGCTTATCCTGCTGACCTCGGTCTATTACGGCGCCATGTATGGCGGCCGCATCTCCTCTATCCTGCTGAACATACCCGGCGACGAGCCGGCGATGATGACGTGTCTCGACGGCTATCCCATGGCCCAGCAGGGCCGCGCCGGGGAGGCGCTGGCGCTGTCCGGCATCGCCTCCTTCGTCGGCTCGTTTTTCGCCACATGGGGCCTCGTCCTTCTGGCGCCGCAACTGGTCAAGGTGGCGCTTCTGTTCGGTCCCGCCGAATATTTCGCGCTGTTCACGCTGGCCTTCGCGACGCTCGGCGGCATCTCGTCGACCAACCAGGCGAAAGCCGCCTTTGCGGCGGCACTGGGGCTTGCGCTGGCAATGATCGGCGTTGACACCCAGACCGGCGTCCCCCGCTTCACTTTCGGCGAGGTGCATCTTTATGATGGGATCGACTTCCTCGTCGCCATCGTCGGCCTGTTTGCCCTGTCGGAGGTCTTCGTCTTCCTGGAGCATCGGGGCACCGATAGCGACATTTCCGCGAAGCCCAAGATGAAAATCGGCCGGATTACGCCGTCCTGGAAACTGATCCGTTCATGCACGCCGACCATGTTGCGCACCACGGGCCTTGGCTTCATCGCCGGCGTCTTGCCGGGTGCGGGCGCCTCGCTCGGATCGTTTATCTCCTATTCGATGGAAAAGCGGCTGGTCGACCGCGAGGGCACGTTCGGCAAGGGCGATCCGCGCGGCGTGGCTGCACCGGAAGCAGGCAACAACGCGGCCGCCGGTGGCGCGCTGGTGCCGATGCTGGCGCTTGGCGTTCCCGGCTCCGGCACGACCGCGGTTCTGCTCGCCGTTCTGCTGTCGCTCAACATCACGCCCGGCCCGCTGCTGTTCTCGCAAAACCCGGACGTGGTCTGGGGGCTGATCGCGGCGCTGTTCATCGCCAATTTCATGCTGCTCGCCATGAACATACCCATGGTCGGCTTCTTCACGCGCCTGTTACTCGTGCCGCCGCGCATCCTCATGCCGATCGTCGCCATGATCTCCTTCGTCGGGATCTACGGCATCTCCGGCTCGAGCTTCGACCTGCTCGTCATGGTCGGTTTCGGCATCATGGGCTGGGTCCTGCGCAAGATGGACGTGCCGCTCGTCCCGGTCATTCTCGGCACGCTTCTCGGAAACGAGATGGAGGTGAATTTCCGCCGCGCCGTGAATATCGCCAATGGCGACTACCTCACGCTCTTCGCTTCACCGCTGTCGATCACGCTTTGGGCCATCGCCATCGTCGGTTTCGTTCTGCCGATCTTCCTCGGCCGTCTGCGGCAGCTGAAAAGAATGAGACTGGACGACGAAGGCGGCGTTCGGGACTGATCTGCCGGAATGGAGCGGCGGCGGGTGGTCATGCAGGCTGTATGGCCATCCGCCGCCACGTCCGCAAGTCCTGGATCCCGATCAACGAGATCGTGACTGCAATCGGGCTTCGCCTATGTAAAATCCGCTTCACAATTGACCATATGCAATCTCGGAGATAATGATAGCTGATGGCAAGCGTATTGGTTCTGGTAGTGGTGATCGCGCGCATGGGCAGGACGGTGTAACCGTCCGGCAACCGCCGCCCATGCGCCGAAAACAAGGTCCCTGACGGGGCCTTTTTTTTATGCCCCGTCGCACCTTCACCCCCATATCGACGGAATCGCAATATGACCAGCGACAAGGCCAAACGTAGTAACTTCGAGGATTCCCTTCGCAACCCTTTGAATGGAGGCGCAATCGTCCTTCGGGCGCTTCGAGATAACGGAGTCGAACACATCTTCGGCTATCCAGGTGCAGCGGTCCTGCCCATCTATGACGAAATCTTTCAGCAAGATGACATCAAGCACTACCTAGTACGCCACGAGCAAGGCGCCGGGCATGCCGCGCAGGGCTATGCCCGTTCGACCGGCAAGGTCGGGGTGATGCTGGTAACATCGGGCCCGGGCGTGACCAATGCCATCACGCCGCTGCAGGATGCCCTGGCCGATTCCACCCCTATCGTCTGCCTTTGCGGACAGGTTCCCACAACGCTGATCGGGACCGATGCATTTCAGGAGTGCGATACGGTCGGGATAACACGACCCTGCACCAAGTATAACATTCTGGTCAGTCACATCGACGACTTGGCCAAAGCCATCCATCTCGCTTTCAAAGTTGCGACGTCCGGACGACCGGGGCCGGTGCTCGTCGACATGCCGAAGGATGTCCTATTCGCGAGCGGAGAGTATGTGCTGCCGGACGCGGTTCTGTCCCATGCGCACTGCCGGCCCGCCGTGCAAGACGATCACAATGCGATCCGATCGGCTGTCGCGTTGATGACCAAGGCCCGGCGACCCGTCCTCTATATCGGAGGCGGTGTCACGAATGCGGGGCCTGAAGCGTGGCGACTGCTCCGCACATTTGCCGAACTCACGAATGTCCCGGTCACATCCACCCTCATGGGGCTAGGAGCGTATCCCGCATCCGGCTCCAACTGGTTGCAAATGGCAGGCGAACCAGGCTCCCACGCCGCCAACAGGGCGATCGGGGCTTGCGATCTGCTGATCGCTGTCGGCGCAAGACTTGACGGTTTGATCACTCAGGATCCTGATGCACGGTCTCCCTGCTCGAGAACGATCCAGGTGGACATCGATGCGGCGGCAATCAACAAGCGTGTTCCCGTCGATATCGGTATTCAGGGGAACGCATCACACGTGCTGGCGGAGATGATCCGGACATGGCGCTCGCTGTGCGGCGCTCCCGACCGATCCCGGTTGCGGAACTGGTGGGCACAAATCGACGGTTGGCGAGCACAGAAATCATACCCGTGCGAGCCAGCGAATGAAGCCATCACACCGCAGCACGCATTGGAACGCCTGCATGCACTGACAATGATGCACGATCCGATCGTGACCGCCGAGATGGGCCAGCAGATCGCGGTGGCGCAGATCTTCGGTTTCGAGAGACCCAATCGTTTCATCACATCCGGTGGACTGGCGACAATGGGCTTCGGTCTTCCTGCCGCCCTTGGCGCACAGATCGCCAACCCAGACCGGCTCGTCATCGCCGTCACCGGCGACGCATCGGTACAAACGACGATAAAGGAACTGTCATCGGCAATACAGCACCAAGCGCCGATCAAGATCTTCATCTTGCGAGGCGAGCATCCAGGCGGCCTCCGGGGTGCTGGTCAAGTTTCTGATAGAAAAACTCGGACCCACGCCTATTGGGCTTCAGTGCCGGATTTCGCCGAGCTTGCCAAAGCGTATGGCGCCGTCGGTCTTCGCTGTGAGAAGCGTTCCGAACTTGACCCGATGATCGAGGAGATGATCGAGACAGACCGGTCCGTCGTTTTCGATTGCCGGGTCGCGCGGGGTGCGGACGATCCCCGGGTCGGATGACGGGAGAAGTTTCCCATTCCACATCCTGGCGGCTCCAGGCAGCCGCCAGTTGATTGAACTTGGGGAGTACTCGTGTTGGTTTCCACGCGGAACTGATCCGGTGGGGGTGCGGATAAAAACTTGGACTGCTTCATAATTTCAGGCCGAAGCTTTGTCGATACTCGACCAGGCTCAGTGATCCGAGCGATATCTTGATACGCTTCTTATTGTACCAGCGTATGTAGGCATCCACTTCGGCGACGAACTGTTCGATCGTGACGGCCTTCCAGTCACGTGGATAGAAGAGCTCTGTTTTCAGTCTGCCGAAGAACCCTTCGCACGCGGCGTTGTCTTGCGAGCAATCCTTTCGGGACATCGAACGAACCAGCTGCGCATCGCTGATCCTGTTGAGCCAGCCAGGCCAGCGATAATGGGCTCCGCGATCGGAATGGATGATTGGCCGTTGTTTGCCGTCGTCCACGGTCCCGATGGCTGCATCCAGCATGGTATTGACGAGGCCCGCATCTGGTTGGTTCCGATGGACCAGTTGATCACCTTGCCGTCTGGAATCTGGAACTCGGTGATGTCTGTGAGCTATTTCACGTTGGGTGCTTTTGCATGGAAGTCCCGATTGTTCAGGTTCTCGGGCGCGGGATTGATCTCTCCCAGATAGGATCCAAACCGCCGTCGACGCGGCTTGGCAACGATCAGTTTCTCCTGCTTCATCAAGCGTTGAACAACCTTTTCCGAGATTGTCACGCTCTGTCTGGCCAGCGATTTCTGCAATTTCCGGTAGCCGTAGCAACGACGATTTGCTTCAAAGATTTTCGCTAAGCTGAGGCGGACGGCAGCATACGTGTCTGCCAGACACATGCGTGTGCGGTGGTAGAAGTACGAGCTTCGGGCAATTCGCAGCGCGGCGAGCAGCTCTGGCAAGCGATACACTTCTTTGAGGGCGTCGATCAGCTGTGTCTTCTCCCGATTACTCAGGATTTGCAGATCGACGCCCAGATCGATATGCCGCGACCCCAGGGCTACCTTATTAAAACATTGAATATAAATAATAATTTACGTCTATTGGTGTCCAGAGTGATTCGGTATGCACGCGTATGCCCATCGGCACAAAGCATTGAAATAAAAGACAGTTTTATTTGTTCCCTTGCACCGGTTCTCGACCTGAAGGCCGCAATCAAGCTGCGCAGCGTTTTTCATGGACAATCCTTGCAGATGTCGGATGCCTTCGCCGTGACGGATGTAAATTCACTGGTGCAGACATGCGCCTGCATCCGCCATGGACGACGGATGTCTCGTCGATGAAGACGAGATGGTCTGATTGCTCGCGCATCCGCGGCTGACGCTATATTTTCCGGGCTTCGGCGATGTCAGCGCGTTCCCCGTCAATTCCGGCATGGTGATATCGGGCTGTCTCGACCGCTTTTCAAGCCGATGATCTAAGTCGCTGCGCTTGCGGGACGAACGGACTGACGTTCGACCAGGCGTACGGGGATGAAGTGGTGGGAGGAGGGGGCGTTGGCCGGGCCGGTGATGGCTTTCAGCGTGGCCTGGGTCAGCGAGGACAGCGACTGGCTGACGGTGGTGAGCTGGTGTGAGGACCAGTCGGAAATTGGCGCGTCGTCGAACCCGATCACGGAGACGTCTTTTGGAACGGACAGGCCGAGTTCGTGGCGGGCGGTGTTCATCACGCCCAGCGCGATTTCGTCGGTGACCCCGAAAATTCCGTCGGTGCCCGGCTTGGCGAGAAGCCCGTGGGCGGCCTCGACGCCGGTCTCGTAGGTGTTGCGCCCCCGGCTCCACTGGGTGACCGGAACATGATGATCCTTCATCACGGTGATGAACGCTTCCGCGCGTGCGAGTTTGGCGGAGGTGCGGGAGCCGGACAGGACAACGGCCACGTTGCTGCAACCGGCCGCAATCAGCCGCCGCGCCGCCAGCGCGCCGCCGGCCGCCGAATCCGCCTCGATCTGATCGACAAGACCGATTTTCTCCGGCAGCGGCCGGTTGATGAGAACGAGACGCGCGCCATTGGCGG
>NZ_DEPM01000303.1:20119-29697 GCF_002358775.1 Martelella sp. UBA3392 | reverse complement strand
GGCATCAGGCTGACACAGGACGACGGCGTCGTGGACGAGGACGTCGTGGCAGAAGCCGCAAGGACATTCACCATCGGCCATGAACGGTCCTACACGCAGGATCCGCTTTACGGAGTGACGGTTATGTCGCAAGTCGCGCTGCGCGCGCTTTCTCCCGCCGTCAACGATCCGGGCACGGCCATTGACGTGGTGACGCATCTGGTGCGCATCCTGGAAGCCGGCGAAAAGCCCGATGGGGACTCGGAGCCGCGCTATCCGCGCATCCATATGCCGACGATAACGGCAGAGGAATTCTTCGACGCCGCCTTCACCGCCATGGCGCGCGATGGCGCGGGCATGGCCGAGGTGGTGATCCACCTTCTCCATGCCTGCCGGGCGCTTGGCCACACGGATATCCCGGGCTTTTCCGAAATGTCGAAGAAATTCTCGACGTTGACCGTGGACCGGGCGCGCGAAACCCTGCGGTTTCAATCGGATATCGAGCGCATCGAGCGCGCGGCAAGTCGCGGCAACATCGCCTCGCCGGTCAGCTTCCGGCAAAACAACCGGGAACAATAACAGGCCCGACCCGTTAAACCGAAGACAGCGATGGCAGATCACCGTCGCCTGAAAAGCCGGGAGGTCGGCAAGGGCAACATCTTCGCGGGTTTCCTCCGCAATACCGACCACATGACCCGGAAAAAATTCCAGTTTCGGGGGAATGATATTCATGTTGGTGCTGACTTCATTGATTTTCGCGCTGATCGGCCTGTTTCTGGGCGGCGGCGGCATCTGGCTGATCACGCTTGGCGGTAGCTGGTTTTATCTGATCGCGGGTGCCGCATTTCTGGCGACCGCCTTTTTTGTTTTCATCCGATCGGCGCTTGCCTACTGGATTTACGCGGCGACCATACTGGTAACGCTGGTCTGGGCGCTGCTGGAGGTCGGTTTCGACTGGTGGCAGCTCGGCGCGCGCGGCGGGCTTGTCGTGCTTCTCGGCCTTTGGCTGCTATTGCCCTGGGTGCGCAGGCCGATCCTGCGCGATGACTACGGCTTTCCGGAAAAAGACAAACCCGCCCGCGCCGGCCCGTGGCCGCTGGTTGCCGCGGTTCTCGTTTCGATGGTGGTCGCGGTCATCTCGCTGTTCACCGACCCGCATGCGATCGAGGGGTCACTGCCCGGCGCCCGCAGCGCCAGCGCCGAAACGGCGGACGCCGTTCCCGAAGGCGAATGGCATGGCTATGGCCGCACCGAAAGGGGCCAGCGCTGGTCGCCTCTCGA
Organism: Martelella sp. UBA3392; assembly: GCF_002358775.1. Lineage (NCBI taxonomy): Bacteria > Pseudomonadati > Pseudomonadota > Alphaproteobacteria > Hyphomicrobiales > Aurantimonadaceae > Martelella > Martelella sp. UBA3392. The sequence goes on along the minus strand of NZ_DEPM01000303.1, from coordinate 28,437 downwards.
CCAGATCACCCCGGAGAATGTCGGCAGTCTGGAACTCGCCTGGCAGATCCAGACCGGCGACATGATGGGGCCCAACGACGTGGTCGAGACCACCTATGAGAATACCCCGCTGATGGTGGACGACACGCTCTATGTCTGCACCCCGCATAGCTGGGCGATGGCGTTTGATGCCAAGACCGGCGAGGAGAAATGGAAATTCGACCCCAAGGTTCCCGTTGACGGCAACCGCCAGCACCAGACCTGCCGGGGCGTGACCTATTACGACGATCCCGACATGGCAGAGGGCGAGCGCTGCAAGATCCGCGTCTACCTGCCGACCTCCGATGCCCGGCTGATCGCGCTCAACGCCGAGGACGGCACGATCTGCGCGGATTTCGCCGACAATGGCACGCTGCAGCTTCAGAAGAACATGCCCTACAAGACGCAAGGATATTACTACTCGACCTCCCCGCCGCTGGCGATAAACGGCAAGATCGTGGTCGGCGGCTCGGTCAACGACAATTACTCGACCGACAGCCCGTCCGGCGTGATCCGCGCCTATGACATCGATACCGGTGAACTGATCTGGAACTTCGATACCGGCAATCCGGAGCAAACCGAACCGCTCGGCCCGGACGAGACCTACACCAAGAACTCGCCGAACAGCTGGTCGGTGATGTCCGGCGACAGCGATCTCGGCCTGATCTACGCCCCGATCGGCAACCGCACGCCGGACCAGATCGGCCTCAACCGCTCGCCCGCGGTCGAGAAATATTCTTCTTCCGTTGTGGCGCTGGATGCCGAGACCGGCGCGCCGGTGTGGAACTTTCAGGGCGTCCACCATGACCTCTGGGACATGGACGTTCCGGCCCAGCCCGCCCTTCTCGACCTGACGATCGACGGCGAGAGCGTGCCGGCGCTGGTGCAGGCGACGAAGCAGGGCGAGGTCTTCGTGCTGAACCGCGAAACCGGCGAACCGATCCTTCCCGTCAAGGAGGTTCCCGCGCCCCAGGACGGTGGACTTGACGGCGAGAACCTGTCGCTGACCCAGCCGGTCTCGGCGCTTTCCTTCAACCCGCCGAAGCTTGAGGGCAAGGACATGTGGGGGGCGAGCCTGCTCGACCAACTCGTCTGCCGCATCAAGCTGAAGCAGTATAATTACGAGGGCCGCTACACGCCGCCCTCCGTCGACGGCACGATCGTCTATCCCGGCAATTTCGGGACGCTCAACTGGGGCTCGGTCGCCGTCGATCCGGAGCGGCAGGTGATGTTCGCCATGCCGGTCTACATGGCCTACACGTCCACGCTGGTGCCGAAATCGACGCCGGGCGTGGCCACGCAGGGCATCAACTCCAACAACGGCGCCGATTATGCCGTGTCCTTCTCCACCCTGCTCGGCCCGCTTGGAGTGCCCTGCCAGGCGCCGCCATGGGGCTATGTCGCGGGCGCGGACCTGACCACTGGCGAGATCGTGTGGAAGCACAAGAACGGCACGATCCAGGACATGACGCCGCTGCCGCTGAAGATCAAAATGGGTGTTCCCGGCATTGGCGGTCCGATCATGACGCGGGGCGGCGTCGCCTTCCTCGGCGCGACCATGGACAATTACATCCGCGGCTATGACGTGACCACCGGCGAACAGCTCTGGGAGGCCCGGCTTCCCGCCGGCGGCCAGGCGACGCCGATGACCTACGAGACCGCGGACGGCGCCCAATACGTGCTGATCGTCGCCGGCGGCCATGGCTCGGTCGGCACCGAGACGGGCGATTATATCCTCGCCTACAAGCTGCCGGAGGGTTAGGATATCCCGGCCGGCGGCTTCGCCGGCAGGCGGGGGCGTACCGGAATGCCGCCGAACGCCCTTTCCTTCCGGCAATTTGCCCGGATATTTCCGGGCTTGGCGGTTGCCGTTCCCGGAACGGCTTCCTATGTAACCCGCAAGCGTCAATTTATTAACTGAGGAGTATTGAACATGGCTTTTGAACTGCCCGATCTGCCTTACGCCTATGACGCGCTCGACCCCTACATGTCGGCCGAGACGCTCGAATTCCACCACGACAAGCACCACAACACCTATGTGACCACCGGCAACAAGCTGGCGGAAGAAGCGGGTCTCGGTGGTCTTTCCGTCGAGGATGTCATGGTCAAGGCCTACGGCTCCAACCAGCCGCTCTTCAACAATGCCGCCCAGCACTTCAACCACATGCATTTCTGGAAGTGGATGAAGAAGGATGGCGGCGGCACCAAGCTGCCGGGCGCGCTCGAAAGCGCGATTTCCTCCGATCTCGGCGGCTACGACAAGTTCAAGGCCGATTTCATTGCCGCCGGCACCGGCCAGTTCGGCTCGGGCTGGGCCTGGGTCGCCGTCAAGGACGGCAAGCTCGAAATCATGAAGACGCCGAACGGCGAAAACCCGGTCGTCCACGGTGCCAAGCCGATTCTCGGCGTCGACGTGTGGGAGCACTCCTACTACATCGACTACCGCAATGCCCGCCCGAAATATCTGGAAGCCTTCGTCGACAATCTCATCAACTGGGATTATGTCGCCGAACTCTACGAAGGCGCCACCAAATAAGGCAAACGCCTTTCGACTGATCATGAAGCCCGGCCAGAGAGCCGGGCTTTTTCGTGCCATACGCCACCTGCGTTCGCGCCGAACGCTTGCAACCACTCCCGTGACCAGATTCCGAAAACCGAACAATATGTTTGAGAAACCCTTTTCCCACACATATTTCTCTGTTATATGGACATGAGAAACCGGTTTCCCAGGGAGGGGATGGCGTGACGGATGCGAATGTTGGCGGGCGTGTTACGATTTATGACGTGGCCTCGAAGGCCGGCGTCAGCACCGCCACGGCTTCCAAGGCGCTCAACGACACCGGCCGCATGGCGGCGGAGACCCGCGCCCGCATCCGGCGCGTTGCGGAGGAGCTGGGGTTCCGTCCCAATGCGCTGGCGCGCAGCCTCACCAGCAAGCGAAGCTTCACCGTCGGCCTTCTGACGGACGATATCTATGGCCGCTTCACCCTGCCGGTCATGGCCGGAGTATCCGAAGGGCTGATCGACCAGGGCGTTTCGGTGTTTCTCTGCTCGGTCGGGGGTGATCCCGCACTTGCCCGCATCCATCTCGATGCGATGCTCGACAAGCAGGTCGACGGGATCATCGCCACCGGCAAGCGCGTCGACCGGCCACTTCCCATCGATTTCTCGGCAGTCCCGGTGCCCGTCGTCTACGTGTTGACCGAGGGGCCCGCCGAGGCAATCACCCTGGTGCCGGATGAACGGCAGGGCGCGCGCGAGGCGGTGCGTCATCTGATACAACGCGGCTGCCGGCGTATCGCCCATATCACCGGCCCAGAGCATTTTCTGGTCGTGCGCGAGCGCGCGCTTTCCTATCGCCAGACCCTGGAGGCCGCCGATTTGAGAGTTCCCGCGGCCGGCGTCCTTTACGGCACATGGTCGGAGCATTGGGGGCATGAGGCCGTCGCGCGGCTCTGGAGCTTCGATGAACGGCCGGACGGCATTTTCTGCGGCAATGACCAGATCGCCCGCGGGGTGATGGACGCCCTTCGCGAGCGCGGCGTGGCCATACCGCACGACGTGGCCGTGGTGGGGTTCGACAATTGGGAGATTGTCGCCGAGGAAACCCGGCCCCCGCTCACCACGATCGATATGAACTTGAAGGAGCTTGGACGCCAGGCCGGGCTCACGCTCGTGCGCCTGGTCAATGGCGAGGAGATTGAGAAAGGGCTTCTGCAGCTGCCGTGCAAACTGGTCGTGCGCAGCTCCTGAGCCTTTCGAAAGCGTGCGAAGGGGCCGGCACGGAACACGGCCCCATATCGGAGGAGGATAGAAATGAAACCCGTTAAAATCGCGGCGCTGACGGCGCTCGCCCTCGCCATGACGCCCTTCGGCGCTTCCGCCGAAACCTACAGCATGTGGGCGCGCAACAGCAGCGAAGCCTTCATGCCGGACCTGATCGAGGCCTTCAACGCCTCGCATGAGGACCAGATCGAGCTGCAGATCGTGCCAAGCACGGAAATGGTCCAGAAATACGCCGTGGCGGCCGCAGGCGGCTCGGCTCCGGATTTCGTGTCGCTGGACCTCGTTTACACGCCGGCTTTCGCCAAGGCCGGACAGCTCGCGGACCTGACCGAACTGGCCAGGAGCCTTCCCTATTTCGATCAGTTGTCGAAGGCCCATGTCGAGGCCGGCACCTATGACGGCAAGATCTACGGCGTGCCGATGTCGGCCGATGTCTCGGTGCTGTTGTGGAACAAGCGGCTGTTCCGCGAAGCCGGGCTCGATCCGGACAAGGCGCCGACCAACTGGGCCGAAATCGAGAACTATGCCGGCAAGGTCAACGCGCTCGGCGACGATACCTACGGTTTCTATTTCGCCGGCGCATGCGGCGGCTGCAATGCCTTCACCTTCATGCCGCTGATCTGGGCATCGGGCGGCGACATTCTGGTCGATGACGGCAAGCGCGCCACCATCGACACGCCGCAGATGCATGATGCGATCAATTTCTATCGCGACCTGGTTGCCAAGGGATATGTGCCCGAAAGCGCGAAGACGGATACGGGCACCAATTTCTTCGGCGGCTTCGCGGCGGACAATGTCGGCATTTCGCCCATCGGCGCGTTTGCCATCGGCAACCTCGTCAAGAACTACCCCGATGTCGAATTCGGCGTGGCTCCCCTGCCGGGCAAGGATGGCGGCGTGTCCTCTTTCGGCGGCGGCGACAATTTCGTCGTCACGGCGGGTCGCGACACGCTCGGCGCGGCAAAGGAGTTCCTGGACTTTGCCTATTCGGTCGAGGGACAGACGCTGCTTGCCCGCCTGGGCAGCCTGCCGACGCGCGCCGATGTGGCCCAGGAGGCGCTTTCCGGCCTTGATGACCGTTACCTGACGGCGGTCGAAGCGATGGAAACCGCGCGCACGCCGTCTTCGCCGGTCTACAACGACATCATCAATTCCAAGACGGGACCGTGGAAGCAGATGCTTGGCGAAGCCTTCTTCGGCGACGATGTCGACGGTTCCCTGAAGGGGGCGCAGGACACGATGCAGTCGATCCTGGACGCGTCCAACTGATCGCGCTTTCGCCGGGCGCCTGATGGGGGCGTCCGGTCTACCTCCCGGGCGCCATTGACGGCGCTCCGGGCCCTTTTCCCACGACCCATGGAACAGGCGCCATGCCAGAAACGCAATTCACAACAACGACGCCGCGCAGGCCGCGCCGGGGACGGGTGCGGCGCAAGCAGCTTGTCGGACTTCTGTTCGTCGCACCGGCGGTTGCGCTGGTAACGGTTTTCTTCGTCATCCCACTCTGCATGACCTTCTGGATGTCGCTTCACAACTGGCCGCTCATGGGCGCGCCGCGCTTCATCGGGCTCGGCAATTATGCGCAGATGCTGCATGACAGCCAGTTCTGGAGCTCGCTCCGCTTCACGGTGTTCTACACGCTCATCGTCACGGTCGTGCTTTTCGCGGTTGCCTTCCCGCTGGCGATCTTCGTGGAAAAGCCGGATGCGATGACCAGGTTCTACCGCACGGCCTATTTCCTGCCCTACGTCGTCGGCTTCGGCTCGGCCAGCCTGCTCTGGGTGTGGCTGATGAACGTCGATTCCGGCCTGTTCTCGCAACTCGCATGGCGGCTGGGCCTCACTGAAAAGCCGGTCAACCTGCTGGCGAGTTTCGACACAACCTTCATCTCGATCATCGTCATGGTGGTGTGGAAGACCGTGGGCTTCAACATGATCATCCTGCTCACCGGCCTGCAGGGCATCTCCACCGAGGTGCAGGAGGCGGCACGCGTGGACGGGGCTTCCTCCTGGCAGCGCTTCCGCCGCATCACGCTTCCGCTGATGCGGCGCACGATCGCGCTCGCCCTGATCCTGTCGGTCTCGGGCTCGATGCTCGCCTTCGACCAGTTCTACATCATCTCAGACGGCGGGCCGCAGAACCAGACGATCACCACCGTGTTCTGGATCTTCAGCCAGTCCTTCATGTCGTTCCATCTGGGCTACGGCTCGGCGCTGTCGATGGTTCTTCTGCTGATCCTGGTCACCATCAGCGTGATCCAGCTCAGGCTACTGCGCAATCCGGAGGGGATGTGATGAGCCGCCGCAAGATGAAACTACGTCGCCAGCGGTTCCAGATGACCCGCCGCAACATGATTGGCCTGTTTCTCGCCTTCCTGTTCCTGGCGCCGCTCGCCTGGAGCCTGCTGGTGAGCTTCAAGACATCGGCGGAATCGCGCAAGCCGCCCTTGCCGCCATGGCCGACGACCGGCTTCAGCACCCAGAGCTACCAGAACCTCTCCGATTTCGGCAGCGGCATCTGGACCTATACCGGCAACAGCCTCACCGTGTCGCTGGCGACCGTGGTGCTGTCGGTGGTGGTAAGCCTTCTGGCCGGCTACGGCTTCTCGCGCTTCCACTTCCCGTTCAAGAACGCGCTGTTCGTGCTGATCATCGCCACGATCATGATCCCGTTCCAGTCGGTTCTGACGCCGCTTTTCGTCATCCTGTCGAAGCTCGGCCTGCAGAACACGCTAACCGGTATCGTCTGCGTCTACGTCACGCTGCAGATGCCGTTCTCGATCTTCATGATGCGCAATGCCTTCGACGCCGTGCCGAAGGAGATCGAGGATGCGGCCCGCGTCGACGGCGCCTCGGTCATCAAGGTGCTCTACCGGATCATGCTGCCGCTGGTGCTGCCCGGCGTGGCCACGGTCGCGATCTTCGCCTTCCTCGCCTCGTGGAACGAGTTTCTGGCCGCCCTCATCCTTCTGACAGACCAGCAGAAATACACCCTGCCGGTGCTGATGGTCGCGGTTCGCGAAGGGCAGTACGGCACGATCGACTGGGGCGCGGTCCAGGCCGGCGTGACGCTGATGATGGTGCCGTGCCTCGTCGTCTTCCTGCTTTTGCAGCGCTACTACATCCGCGGCCTGACCGCGGGCGCCGTCAAGTGAATATCCAGACCAAAAAGGACTGACCCATGACTTCCTTCGACCTTCCCGCCATCAGCGGCTTCCGCCCTCCCGCGCTTCCCGATGTCGACGTCCAGGGCTTCTGGGGGGATCGCATCGATGCCGTCGCGCACAGGACGGCGATGATCCTCTATGATCGCTGCGTTGCCGCCGGCATGCTCGAGCAGATCAATCCCGATATTCCGGTTCCCCCGCTGCGGCTACCCTTCCACACCCGGGCCGACGGTACGCCGGACACCGTCAATGTCCAGATGTTCTGGGATTCCGACGTCGCCAAGGTCATCGAGACAGCGGCCTACGCGCTCTACCGCACGCCCAACCCCGATCTTGAGGCAAAGACCGACGAGATCATCGCGATGTTCTGCAAGCTGCAAGAGCCGGATGGCTACCTCAATTCCTGGTTCATCCGCATGCGCCCGGGCGAGCGCTGGACCAATCTGCGCGATTGCCACGAACTCTATTGCGCCGGCCATCTGATGGAAGCTGCCGTCGCCTATTTCCAGGCCACCGGCAAGCGTGCGCTGCTTGACGCCATGTGCCGCTATGCCGACCATATCGGCTCCGTCTTCGGCCCCGGCCCGGACCATAAGCCCGGCTATTGCGGCCACGAGGAAATCGAGTTGGCGCTGGTCCGCCTCGGCCGCGTCACCGGCGAGCAGCGCTATCTCGACCTCGCGCGCTTCTTCATCGATGCCCGCGGCCAGAAGCCGCATTACTTCGACATCGAGGCGGCCGCCCGTAACGAGGACCCCAAGCGTTTCCGCCACGACACCTATGAATACAACCAGTCGCATCTACCGGTGCGCGAGCAGACCAAGGTGACGGGACACGCGGTCCGGGCGATGTATCTCTATTCCGGCATGGCCGATGTCGCGACCGAATTCGGCGACGACAGTCTCACGGATGCGCTGAAGATTCTCTGGGAGGATCTGACGGAAAAGCAGATGTACGTGACCGGCGGCATCGGCCCGGCGGCGAGCAATGAGGGATTTACCGACTATTACGACCTGCCCAACGAGAGCGCCTATGCCGAGACCTGCGCTGCCGTCGGCCTCGCCATGTGGGCGAGCCGCATGCTCGGCCGCGGCCCGGACGGCCGGTTCGCCGACGTCCTGGAGCAGGCGCTCTACAACGGCGCGCTCTCCGGCCTCTCCCTCGACGGCTCGACCTTCTTCTACGACAATCCACTGGAAAGCCGGGGCGGCCATCATCGCTGGACCTGGCACCGCTGCCCGTGCTGCCCGCCGAACATCGCCCGCACGGTCGCCTCGATCGGCACCTACATGTATGGCGTCGCCGCCGACGAGATCGCCGTCCATCTCTACAATGAAAGCACCGCCCG
>NZ_DEPM01000303.1:2410-19744 GCF_002358775.1 Martelella sp. UBA3392 | reverse complement strand
TGGGATGGGCACATCGATATCACGCTCGGCCTCGAAAAGCCGCTCGCCTTCCGGCTGGCGCTGAGGGTTCCCGGCTGGTGCGACGGCGCATCGCTGGCGATCAACGGCGCGGCCGTCGAATGCGAGATAGAACGCGGCTATCTGCGCATCGAACGCGAATGGCAGCCGGGCGATGCGGTGACGCTCGACCTGCCGATGCAGCCTTATGCGCTGTATGCCAACCCGGCCGTGCGGGCGGACCTCGGGCGGGCCGCGCTGGCGCGGGGTCCGCTGATCTACTGCGTCGAGGAAACCGACAATGCCGCCGGCCTTCACGAACTGGTGGTCGACGATACGATTGCGACGGCGAGCACAAGCGTGCTGAGCGCCCTGAACGGCGGCGTCGCCATCGACGTTCCGGCTCACCGCGAAGACTGGCAGGGACACGGCAACCGGCTCTACGACCGGCAGGCGCCCGGACGGCGTCCGGTGACCGCGCGCTTCGTCCCCTATCACCTCTGGGATAACCGGGAGCCCGGCGAGATGCTCGTCTGGGTCAGAACGTGAGATGAGCACATTATCTGAGGAAAAGGCCGACATCACGCTTCGCGGCGTGCGCAAGAGCTTCGGCGCAGTCGATGTCATTCACGGCCTCGATCTCGCCATCAAGGGCGGCGAGTTCGTGGTTTTCGTCGGCCCGTCAGGCTGCGGCAAGTCCACGCTACTCCGGATGATCGCGGGCCTCGAGGATGTCACCGATGGAGACATTCTCATCGCCGGACGGGATGTCACCGATCTCGATCCCTCGAAGCGCGGCATCGCCATGGTGTTCCAGTCCTATGCGCTCTATCCGCATATGAGCGTGCGCCAGAATCTCGCCTTCGGCCTCGAAATCGCCAGGACGCCGCAGGCCGAAATCGAACGTCAGGTCGAGGCGGCAGCCGAAATCCTGAAGATCGGCCCGCTGCTCGACCGGCGGCCGGGCCAGCTTTCGGGTGGACAGCGGCAGCGGGTCGCCATCGGACGGGCGATCGTGCGCAAGCCGCTCGCCTTCCTGTTCGACGAGCCGCTCTCCAACCTCGATGCCGAGCTCCGGGTCAGCATGCGCATCGAGATCGCAAGGCTGCATCGCGAACTCGGCAACACCATGATCTATGTCACCCATGACCAGACCGAGGCCATGACGCTTGCCGACCGGATCGTCGTGCTGCGCGATGGCAGGATCGAGCAGGTCGGCACGCCGCGCGAAGTCTACGAGGATCCGAACAACCTGTTCGTCGCCGGCTTCATCGGCTCGCCGAGGATGAATATCATCGATGCGACCGCCGGTCCGTCGGGAAGTCTTTCCGTCGGCGGCCAGACGATTGTCGTCGATCCGCCCGCCGAAGCGATGATCGAGAACACGCCAGTCAGGTTCGGCATCCGCCCGGAACATCTGGCGATCGGCGAAAACAGCGGTTCTTCATTTGAAGCCACGGTGGATTTCGCCGAATATCTCGGCGGCACGCGTTATCTTTACTGCCGTCTGCCGGACGGACAGGACCTCACCGTCGAGCAGCGCGAGGGAGAGGATCATGCCTCCGGAGAGCGGATATGGCTGACATGCCAGAAGGGCTGCATGCGGCTGTTCTCGCCGGACGGCGAACGGTTGCGGTGAACGGGAGGAGACAGCGACATGGATGCTGAACGGCAGGGCGGAAAACGCCCGCTGATCGCGCTCGCGATGGGCGATCCGGCAGGAATCAGCCCCGAACTTGCCGCCCGGCTTGCGGCGTCGGAACGCGCGCGGGATGCCGCGCGGCTGGTCGTCATCGGCGACCGGCGGGTGCTTGAGGCGGGAGCGGCGGTCGCGGGGCTTGCGGCCGCCGTTCGCGAAATCGCGGTCGAGGAGATCGGGAATGCGGTGACCGGGTCGGCGCTGATCGATCTCGGCAATCTCGATCCGGCCGACATCACGCCCGGCGAGGCCAGCCTTGCCGGCGGACGGTTCGCGGTCGAAAACTTCTCGCTGGCGCTGCGGCTCGCCGAGGCAGGCAGGGTGGACGGGGTCTGCTACACGCCGTTCAACAAAAAGGCGATGCGTTATGCCCATCCGGGCTATGACGACGAAAGCCGTTTCATCACCGAACTGCTTGATCTGGATGATGGCGGCGTCCGCGAGTTCAACGTGCTCGAGCGGATCTGGAATGCCCGCGTCACCTCGCACATTCCCCTGAAGGATGTCTCCGCGGCGCTGAGCGAAGAGGTAATCCTGCGGGAAATAGCCCGAACGGAGAACTGCCTCAGGCTCGCCGGGATTGAACAGCCCCGCATGCTGGTTGCCGGCCTGAACCCGCATGCCGGCGATGGCGGCAGCTTCGGCATGGAGGAAATCGAGATCATCGGCCCGGCCGTCGCGACTGCAAGAGTGCGTGGCCATGATGTCGAAGGACCGTTTCCCGCCGATACCGTCTTCGTCAAGGCGCTGAAGGAAGGCCATCACGCGGTGCTGACAATGTATCACGATCAGGGCCAGATCGCGATGAAGCTGATGGGTTTCGACCGCGGCGTCACCATGCTTGGGGGGCTTGCATTTCCGGTCTGTACGCCGGCCCACGGTACGGCCTACGATATTGCGGGCCAGGGCATCGCCAGTCCGCTCGCCGCGGAGGAGGCGGTGCTCTTGGCCGCGCGCATGGCTGCACCCGCAGCAACGGAGAGGAAACCGCAATGAGCGATGTCATTATCGAGGATCCCCGCATGGCCGATCTGGTCGCGCCGGATGCCAGGCTTGAAAAGCTCTGGACCGGGGCGACATGGAGCGAGGGGCCGGTCTGGTGGGAGGACGGCGGCGTCACCTGGAGCGACATTCCCAACAACCGGATGCTGCGCTGGCATCCCGAGGAAGGCGGCACGGTATTCCGCGAGCCGTCCAGGCACACCAATGGCCATACGCGCGACCGCGAGGGACGGCTCGTCTCCTGCGAGCACTCAGGCCGAGCGGTCAGCCGCACGGAGGCCGACGGCACGGTGGTGACGCTGGTCGACCGCTACCAGGGCAAGCGGCTGAACTCGCCGAACGACGCGGTGGTCAAGTCCGACGGCACGATCTGGTTCACGGATCCGCCCTACGGCATCCTCTCCGACTATGAGGGCGTCAAGGCGGATAGTGAAATCGGCGCCTGCTACGTCTATCGTCTCGATCCGGACACCGGCGAACTCACCGTAGTCGCCGACGATTTCGACAGGCCGAACGGCCTCGCCTTTTCGGTGGACGAGAGCCTGCTCTACATCTCCGACACGGGACGGTCCGATGCGCCCGACGGGCCGCCGCATATCCGCGTTTTCGAGGTGGAAGACGGGAGGCGGCTCAGGAACGGCCGGATCTTCGCCGAGGTCTCGCCAGGCGCCCCGGATGGCTTCCGGCTCGATGTCCACGGCCATATCTTCACCTCGGCGCATGACGGCATTCAGGTCTTCACACCCGAGGGCGAGCGGCTGGGGAAGATCCTGGTGCCCGAGATCGTCGCGAACTGCACCTTCGGCGGACCGGAGAAAAACAGGCTGTTCATCACCGCCTCGACATCGCTCTACGCCATCGACGTCCTGACCAACGGGCTGCCGGGCCGATGAGCGAAGCAGATGCCGGCACTCTGGTTATCGTCGAAAAGAGCAGTCACTGCCTGAGCTTCTACGACCGGCGGACGACCGAGCGCCTCGACAGTATCGACCTGCCCCGCTACTCGCACGAACTCGTGGTATCCGCCGATCAGGCATTCGCCTTCGTCGGTCACTACGGGCTGCGCACATCCGCCGTCCATGGCGATGGCGGAAGTTCCGTCACCGTGGTCGATCTTGCCGCGCGCAGGATCGTCCGGACGCTGGACTGCCGGCCCTGGCGCCGGATTCACGGCATCGCGCTCGATGGCCGGGGCCGGTTGCTGGCGCTCAGTGAAGGCGACAACGTCCTGATGACCTTCGATGACCCTCTGTCGGCGGACGCGCCGTCGCGGGCCGTGCCGAGCGGCGGGCTGAAAGGCCACCTTTTCCGGGTCGGCGCCAATGGCGAAACAGCCTATTGCTGCAACCTTCTGAGCCATACCGTGACGAAGGTCGCCCCGCGCGATGCTTCCGTCGCGCCCGTGGCGGTGACGCCGGGCGAAAAGCCCGAGGGCATATGGCTCGATGCCGGAGGCGACACGCTCTATGTCACGAACCGCCTCTCCGACACGCTCGTCGCCGTCGACACCGCCTCGATGCGCATTACGCGGGAGATGAAGACGCGCAGCGATCCGCTGCGCGTCTACGGCCTTGCCGGAAATCGGCTTCTGCTCCTGAACTGCGGCGACAAAAGCATTTCGGTGGTCGACGCGGAAGTCATGCGCGAGCTTGGCTGCCTGCCGCTTGGCAGCATTCCGCTCGCGGCTCATATCATCGGCGATACGGCCTTCGTTTCGCTCGCCGACGATCGCTGCGTCGAAATCGACCTTGCCGGGCTTTCGGTCCTGAAGACCTTAGCCACGCAATCGGAGCCGGATTGCTGCTTTCTGCTCGATGCCGAAAACGACGCGAGTTTTGAAAAGCGCCCGGTCCGTTGACGATGCGGCCTGCCCCGGAATCGCGAACCCTATGCCGATCCACATTGCAACGTGGCCGGAGCGCCTCGCAAGCGGAATTCAGGGGAGCGCATCCAGCTTCCTTTCGGTGAGCAGTTGCACCAGCCAGTCGACGAATACGCGCACCTTGTTGCTCAGGTGTCGGTTGGGCGGATAGACGATGTAGAGCGGGATGGGGTCTATCTGCCAGTCCGGGAGAACCCGGAGCAGTTCTCCTTTGGCAAGCGGCTCGGCAGCCATGAATAGCGGCAATGGCGCAACGCCAAGCCCGGCCAGGGCGGCCGACAGGAAGCTGCGGGCGTCGTTGACAGCCAGGATATGGCGGGCATTGATCTCCAGGGCTTCGTCATCCTTGCGGAAATCGAAGGCCACGGCGCGATTGTTCAGGGCGGTGAAATAGCTGACGCATTGATGGTCCGTTTCCAGCTCGGACGGATGCTTCGGCGTGCCGTGCTTTTCGATATAGCGCGGCGCGGCGCAGGTGATCAGCGAGACTTCCGCGACGCGCCGCGCGATCAGTGACTGGTCGGTCGGCACGCCGCCGCGCAGCGCGCAATCCACGTTTTCGGCAAGGTAGTCGACGGTCCGGTCGCCAACGCCCATGTCGATATGGATTTCCGGAAATCTGCGATGGAAATCGCCAAGCGCCGGAATGACGATCCAGTCGGCGAAGGCCCCTGCCATTTCGACCCGCAGGCGTCCGCTCGGCAGGGTGTAGGACGCAGCAAGGCTGGTGTCGAGTTCGTCGATTTCGGCAATGATCCGGTTTGCGCGCTCGTAATAGAGAGCGCCGTCGGTCGTCACCACGACGCGGCGTGTGGTGCGGTTCAGAAGCTTGGTGTGCAGGTGCGCCTCCAACCCCTGGATGAGGTTGGTCAACGTCGCCTTCGGCAGGTTGAGCGCTTCCGATGCGCGCGTGAAATTACCCGTCTCCACAACCCTGACGAAGGCGCGCATGGCGGAAAGCTGGTCCATGTGATCTCGCTTTGTGCAGTGCGTTATTATTCGAAATCTCGAACAGTGTTCTCATGATATGATGCTTGTTCGGAATTTTGAATAAACTAAATTGTTTTTCGAGAATTGCAGCGCAGGCGACCGGCCGCAAGGTGTGCTGGATGACGTTCGGGGACGTGAGGACCCGATATCCGGAAATCTGTTGGACGATCGCCATGGCGAAGCGTGATTTGTCGTTTACAATGCCGGACCGAGGAAGGCGTCATCAGGGCGCACCCAATTGTCTCTGTCTGGAATGGAAAAGATCAATGGCTGTCGAGATCAAGGACATGTCTCTGGATAACGTTGCCGTCGGTCGTGTCGAGGTCCGTGTCTATCAGGGCGCCGAATACGCCAAGGGGCCGCCCGTGCTGATCTATTTCCAGGGCGGCGCGTTTCATCATACCGGTCTCACGCCCTGTCCGATGGCGGAGTGCCTGGCTGGGCAGGGGGCGATCGTGGTGGTTCCGGATTATAATGTTCAGGGCTCGGTTTTTCCGAAGCCGCTGGAAGTCGGTTTCTCCATTTTCTCCTACATGGCGAAGAAACGGGCCGGTTTCGGCGACCGGAAATCGTTGCTCATCATAGGCGGCGAGGAGGCTGGCGGCAATCTCGCCACCGCCGTTGCGTTGAAGGCGCGGGACCATTTCGCAAACGAGCTCGACGGCCAGGTGCTCGCCTCCCCGCTTCTCGATCCCTTCATGGGCTCGTCGTCTTCGCGCAATGCCGCCTGTATCGGCATGCGGGAACGCTGGGCGGAAGGCTGGAGCCACTATATGAGCGGCGGCATGTGCCATCCCTATGCGGCGCCTTCGCTTTGCTCGCGGCTGGCCGGCATGGCGCCCGCTCTCGTCCTGTCGTCCGAGGACGATCCGCTGCTCGATGAAACGATGTCCTATGCCGGGCGGCTGGAAGCCGCGGGCGTGAAAGTTCAAAAGCACATTCTTTCCGCCGGATCGGGCTGGCCGTCCGTCTATGGCGGAAAGACCGAGGAGACGCCGAGCTGGCAGGAAAAGGTTGGTGGCCAGTTCGCTGAATTCGTTCGCGATATCTCCATTCACTGATTCAAACGGAAAATGAACTGCGCGGCCCTCCCAGCCGCAAGGAGTAGAACCATGACGACGACTTTGAAACGCTGGGCCCTCGCGGGCACCGGCCTGGGTCTGGCTGCGTCCATTTCGGCGGCCGTATTCTATTTCGAACTGCCGGTCGGCCTTGTTGCAAACGCGACGGAGGAGGCAAGCGCACCGGCCGCGCCGCCGCCGGCGACGCCGGTCACGGTTACCGAGGTGCAAAGCCGCGCGGTGACGATCTGGCAGGAATTTTCCGGACGGCTGGAGGCCGTCGACCGGGTCGAGGTCCATCCGCGCGTCGGCGGCGCGATCCAGTCGGTGGAATTTCGCGAGGGGGCGCTGGTCAAGGCCGGCGATCTCCTGTTCACCCTCGATCCCGCACCCTATGAGGCCGCCGTCGCACAGGCTGAAGGGCAGGTCGCCTCGGCACAGGCCAAGGTTGATCTCGCCAAGCTGCAGCTCGATCGCGGCCGCAAGCTGGCCGACAACCGCACGATCTCCGAAAGCGAGATGGACCAGCGCAGCAATGCCGTCGCCGAGGCCGGGGCCGCGCTGAAGACGGCTCAGGCGGCGTTGCAATCGGCCCAGCTCGAACTCGATTATACCAAGGTCAAGGCCCCGGTTTCCGGCCGGGTCGGCAGGGTCGAGATCACGGTCGGCAATCTTGTCTCCGCCGGAACCGCCTCGCCGGCATTGACGACGCTGGTCTCGGCCGATCCCATCTATGTGAGCTTCAACGCAAGCGAGGAGGTCGTCGCGCGGATCCTTTCCGAATTGCCGACGGACGGTGCGCTTCCGGCGATCGATCAGATTCCCGTCGAGATCGGCACGCTGCTTGACGAGGGCACGCCCATCAAGGGCAAGGTCCAGCTCATCGGCAACGAAGTGGATGCCGCGAGCGGAACGATCGCCGTGCGCGCGGTGATCGACAATCCAGACGGGCGGCTGATCCCCGGGCAGTTCGTGCGCATCCGCATGGGAGAGCCCCGGCCGGAAGACAAGATACTGGTGAGCGAGCGCGCGATCGGAACCGACCAGGACAAGAAATTCGTCTTCGTGGTCGGCGCCGACAACACGGTTGCCTATCGTCCGGTGGAACTGGGACGCAGCAATGGCGGCGAGCGGATCATCGAAAGCGGCCTTGCCGATGGCGACCGGGTGGTCGTGAACGGGTTGCAGCATATCCGCTCCGGCGCGCTGGTCGCCCCGCAGAGCGAAAGCCCGCTGGCCGCCGCGCAATGACATGACGTGACGGCGGAGCGGCAACGCTCCGCCGCCTTATCCGAAAAACACAGGACCGCCGCAGAGCCCGCCTCTTCGGCAGCGGGTTGTTTTGTCCGAAATTTCCCTTGAACCGGACCTTCAAATGAACATTTCCAGATTTTTCATCGACCGACCGGTGTTTGCAGGCGTGCTTTCGATCCTGATCGTGCTTGCCGGCCTGATCGGCATGCGCATGCTGCCGATCGCCGAATATCCCAATGTCGTGCCGCCATCGATCGTGGTGCGCGCCGTCTATCCCGGCGCCAATCCGGTGGTCATCGCCGAGACCGTGGCGACGCCGCTCGAAGAGCAGATCAACGGCGTCGAAGACATGCTTTACATGAACAGCCAGGCGACCTCGGATGGCGTTCTCACGCTCACCGTCACCTTCAAGCTCGGCACCGACCCGGACAAGGCCCAGCAGCTGGTCCAGAACCGGGTGTCCCAGGCGGCGCCCCGGCTGCCGGAGGAAGTGCGGGCGATCGGCGTCACGACCGTGAAGAGCTCGCCGGACTTCATCATGGTGGTCAACCTGATCTCGACCACGGACCGCTACGACATCACCTATCTGCGCAATTATGCGACGCTCAACGTCAAGGACCGTCTCGCGCGGATCGAGGGCGTCGGGCAGGTTCAGGTCTTCGGCGCGGGCGACTATTCCATGCGGGTCTGGATCGATCCGCAGAAGGCGGCGGAACACGGGCTTGCCGCGAGCGACATCACCAATGCCATCCGCGAGCAGAACACCCAGGCCGCCGCCGGCATTATCGGGGCGTCGCCGGCGCCCGAAGGCGTGGACATGCAGTTCAACGTCAATGCGCAGGGCCGGCTGAGCACGCCGGAGGAATTCGGCGAGATCATCGTCAAGTCGGGCGCGGGCGGCGAGATCACTAGGCTGAGGGACGTGGCGCGCATCGAGATGGGCGCCGACGACTACACGCTGCGCTCGCTCCTCGACGGCCAGCCGGCGGTCGCCGTCGCTGTGCTGCAGGCGCCGGGCTCGAACGCGATCGAGATCGCCGACAATGTCCACGCCACAATGGATGAGTTGCAGCTCGCCATGCCGGACGGGGTCCAGTACGAGATCGTTTACGACACCACCGAGTTCGTTCGATCTTCCATCGAAAAGGTGGTCGACACCCTGCTCGAGGCGATCGCCCTCGTGGTGCTCGTGGTCATCCTGTTCCTGCAGACCTGGCGGGCCTCGATCATTCCGCTGCTTGCCGTCCCGGTCTCGATCATCGGTACGTTCGCGGTCATGTACGCCTTCGGCTTTTCGGTGAACGCGCTGACGCTGTTCGGGCTGGTGCTCGCGATCGGCATCGTCGTCGATGATGCGATCGTGGTCGTCGAAAACGTCGAACGCAATATCGAGAATGGCCTGAACCCGCGCGAGGCCACCTATCGCGCCATGCGGGAAGTGTCGGGACCGATCATCGCCATTGCGCTGGTGCTGGTGGCGGTGTTCGTGCCGCTCGCCTTCATCAGCGGCCTTTCCGGCCAATTCTATCGCCAGTTCGCGCTCACCATCGCGATCTCGACGGTGATCTCCGCGATCAACTCGCTCACCCTCTCGCCGGCGCTGGCCGCTCTGCTGCTGAAAGGACATGATGCGCCTAAGGACTGGCTGACCCGGGTCATGGACCGCCTCTTCGGCTGGTTCTTCCGGGGCTTCAATCGCGGCTTCGGGGCCGCGTCCCACGGCTACAGCCGCAGCGTCGGCGGGCTGCTGTCGCGCAAATCGCTGGTGATGATCGTCTATCTCGGTCTGATCGGTGCGACCTATTCCGTCTTCAACGCGGTTCCGGGCGGCTTCGTGCCGGCGCAGGACAAACAGTATCTGATCGGCTTCGCGCAATTGCCGGACGGCGCCAGCCTCGACCGGACCGAGGACGTGATCAAGCGGATGAGCGACATCGCGCTGGAACAGCCGGGCGTATCCCACGCCATCGCCTTTCCGGGCCTGTCGATCAACGGTTTCACGATCGGCTCCAATTCGGGCATCGTGTTCGCCGTTCTTGATGACTTCGCGGAGCGGAAGTCGCCGGAACTGTCAGGGGGCGCCATCGCGATGCAGCTGAACCAGAAGTTCGCCGGCATTCAGGATGCGTTCATCGCCATGTTCCCGCCGCCGCCGGTCAACGGCCTCGGCTCGACCGGCGGTTTCAAGATGCAGATCGAGGACCGGGCCGGGCTCGGTTACCAGGCGCTCGACGGGGCCACCAAGGCGTTCCTCGCCAAGGCCTACCAGACGCCGGAGCTTGCCGGACTGTTTTCCAGCTTCCAGATCAACGTGCCCCAGCTCTACGCCGATCTCGACCGCGCCAAGGCGGAGCAACTCGGGGTTTCGGTCAGCGATGTGTTCGAGACGCTGCAGATCTATCTCGGCTCGCTCTACGTCAACGACTTCAACGCCTTCGGCCGCACCTACAGCGTCCGGGTGCAGGCCGATTCCGCCTTCCGTGCCGAGCCGGAGGATATCGGGCAACTGAAAGTCCGTTCGCGCTCCGGTGAGATGATCCCGCTTTCCGCGCTTCTGCGGGTGGACAGCACCACGGGCCCGGAACGGACCACGCGCTATAACGGCTTCCTCTCCGCCGATATCAATGGCGGCCCGGCGCCGGGCTTCTCGTCGGGGCAGGCGCAGGCGGCCGTCGAGCGGATCGCCGACGAGACTCTGCCGGTCGGCATCGACTTCGAATGGACCGACCTGACCTACCAGCAGATCCTCGCCGGCAATTCGAGCGTTTTCGTCTTCCCGCTCGCGCTGCTGCTGGTCTATCTGGTGCTGGCGGCGCAATATGAAAGCCTGACGCTGCCGATCGCGATCATCATGATCGTGCCGATGGGCGTGCTCGCGGCCCTTGCCGGGGTCTGGTACACCGGCGGCGACAACAACATCTTCACCCAGATCGGGCTGGTGGTGCTGGTCGGGCTATCGGCCAAGAATGCGATCCTGATCGTGGAATTCGCCCGCGAACTGGAATTCGAGGGGCGAAGCCCGGTGCAGGCGGCGATCGAGGCGAGCAGGCTGCGCCTCAGGCCGATCCTGATGACCTCGATGGCCTTCATCATGGGCGTGGTGCCGCTGGTGCTGTCGACCGGAGCGGGTGCGGAAATGCGCGCCGCCATGGGTCTTGCCGTGTTCTGCGGCATGATCGGCGTCACCTTCTTCGGCATCTTCATGACGCCGGTGTTCTACGTGCTGCTGCGCAAGCTCGCCGGCGAGCGCCCCCTGAGGCAGCACATCGCGGTCCCCGAGGACGACGAACCGGTCGCGCACCATGCGCCCGCCGAATAGAACGAGTGCGCCCCGTAAGGGGCGAACTCGGCCCGCCGACTATCATATCCTCATCCGTTCAATCTGAAGACGCTGCACACCGCCAGCGCGTGGGCCATATGACGTCTGCCGGGAGCCCAATGCCGGCTCCCGGCGACAAGCCTTTCCCCCTGCCCGGTTTTGCCGCATAAGGAGCGGACTGATTTGAACCGACACCGGTGCCATGCTGCCCTCGATCTTCCTTACCGCGCTGAAGCTCACGGATTTCCGCAATTATGAAAAGGCCGCGCTTGCCTTTGACGGACGGCATGTGGTGCTGACGGGCGACAATGGATCGGGCAAGACCAATCTGATGGAGGCGGTATCGTTTCTCTCGCCCGGTCGGGGCCTCAGGCGCGCGGCCTATGGGCAGGTGACGCGCAAGGAAGCGGCGGCCGGGTTTACCGTGTTCGCCGAACTTGAGGGCATGGAGGGTTCGGTCGCGATCGGCACGGGCACCGACGGCACGGAAGGCTCCGGCCGCAAGGTGCGCATCAACGGCACGCCGGCGGCAACCGGCGACGAGCTTCTCGACCATGCCCGGGTGCTCTGGCTAACGCCGGCGATGGACGGGCTTTTCACCGGCGCGGCCGCCGACCGCCGGCGGTTCGTCGACCGCATGGTGCTGTCGATCGACCCCGCCCATGGCCGCCGGGTCGCCGATTTCGAGCGCGCCATGCGCTCGCGCAACCGCCTGCTTTCCGAACGGCGCATGGAGCCGGCCTGGCTTTCCGGGCTGGAGGAGCAGATGGCAGGCCTCGGCGTGGCCATGGCGCTGGCGCGGCGCGAACTGGTGACGCTGCTTGCCGCCCTGATCGAAGAGACGGCGGGCGGGTCACCCTTCCCTGCCCCCGAGATCGCGCTTTCCGGTTTCTTCGCCGATCACGCCGAAGCCCCGGCCATCGACCTCGAGGATCGCTATCGCGCGGCTCTGGAGGAAGAGCGCTACCGCGATGCCGGTGCGGGACGCACGCTCGACGGCCCGCACCGCAGCGATCTGGAGGTGCGCCACGCGGCGAAGGCGATGGAGGCGGCGCTGTGCTCAACCGGCGAGCAGAAGGCGCTGCTGATCGGGTTGGTGCTGGCCCATGCCAAGCTCACCCGCCGCATCAGCGGCCATCCGCCAATCATGCTGTTCGACGAGGTCGCCGCCCATCTCGATGCCGGCAGGCGCGCGGCGCTGTTCGAACGGATCGACGATATCG
Organism: Martelella sp. UBA3392; assembly: GCF_002358775.1. Taxonomy (NCBI): domain Bacteria; kingdom Pseudomonadati; phylum Pseudomonadota; class Alphaproteobacteria; order Hyphomicrobiales; family Aurantimonadaceae; genus Martelella; species Martelella sp. UBA3392. The sequence goes on along the minus strand of NZ_DEPM01000303.1, from coordinate 7,317 downwards.
GCGGCCAGGCCTTCATGACCGGCACCGACCGGGCGCTGTTCGACGCGCTTGGCGAACGCGGCCAGTTCTTCAATGTGTCGGCAGGCAGCATTGCCGAGGAAAAGCCTCAATAATGCGGCGGCTTGGTGATGGCCGGGCGTTCGCCGGCGGTTTCCTCCAGCGTCAGGAACCGGTCGGTCAGCACCTCGAACTGCTTTTTCAGCCGGTCGATTTCCTTCCACTGCGCGGCAAGCTGCTCCGACAGTTCGTCGATGGTTTTCGCCTGATAGGCGACGGTCTCTTCAAGCTGTAGAATACGGTCGTCACTCATGGAGTTTTCCATCACGTTTGCGGGATCGGCGCTATCCGTTTTTGCTACCCCTGATATAGTGAAACGATGAGCGACATTGAACCCTTTTCCTCAGATGAAATAGAGCGCTACGCCCGCCACATCGTGCTGCCGGAAATCGGCGGCCCGGGCCAGCAGGCGCTGAAGCGCGCCCGGGTGCTGGTGATCGGCGCGGGTGGGCTCGGCGCGCCGGTGCTTGCCTATCTGGCCGCTGCCGGCATCGGCACGCTCGGTATCGCCGATGATGACGGCGTCAGCCTTTCCAACCTGCAGCGGCAGGTTATCCACGACACCGGCACGATCGGTGAGCGGAAAACCGAAAGTGCTGCCCGCGCGATCGCCCGCCTCAACCCGCATGTCATCTGCCGGCGCTATGACGAGCGACTTGAGGACGGCAATATCGACGCCGTGCTGAAGGGCTTCGATCTCCTGATCGACGGCTCCGACAATTTCGACACCCGCTACCGCGCGGCCGATGCCGCGGAGCGCGCGGAAATCCCGCTGGTGACCGGCGCTGTCGGTCGTTTCGACGGTTCGCTGACGGTGCTGAAACCCTATGAAACCGGCAAAGACGGGGCGCTAAACCCGCGCTACCGCGATCTCTATCCCAAGCAGCCGCCCGCGGGCCTCGTGCCCTCCTGCGCCGAAGCCGGCGTGATCGGCCCCGTCACCGGCGTCATCGGCACGCTGATGGCGATGGAAGCCATCAAGCTGATCACCGGCGCGGGCGAACCGCTGATTGGCCGGCTGCTGCTCTATGACGGGCTCGGCGCGCGGTTCGAGACCATCCACTACGCGCGCAAGCAGCCGCGGTGAACGGCGATATCAAAGGGCGTTGATCGGCAGTTTCAACATCGGCCGGCCATCCTGGTCCTTCGGTATCTCGCCGGCGCGCATATTGACCTGCAGCGAGGGCAGGATCAGCCGGGGCATGGAGAGCGTGGCATCGCGCGCCTCCCGCATCTTCACGAATTCATCCTCGCTCACGCCATCCCTGAGATGGATATTGTGCGCGCGCTCCGAACCGACCGTGGTTTCCCAGGCGATATCGCGGCCATTCGGCCCGTAATCATGGCAGATGAACAGCCGCGTTTCCGGCGGCAATGCAAGAACGCGCTTGATGGAGCGATAGAGCGTGCGGGCATCGCCGCCGGGGAAATCGGCGCGCGCCGACCCGCCATCCGGCATGAACAGCGTATCGCCGACAAAGGCGGCATCGCCGATCACATGGGTCATGCAGGCCGGCGTGTGGCCGGGCGTATGCATGACATGGGCGGTCATCGTGCCGATCTGGTAGCTGTCGCCATCGCCAAACAGACGGTCGAACTGGGAGCCGTCGCGCTGGAACGCGGTGCCCTCGTTGAAAATCTTGCCGAACGTATCCTGTACGATCGTGATGTTCTCGCCAATGCCGAGCTTGCCGCCAAGCTGTTCCTGGATATAGGGCGCGCCGGAAAGATGGTCGGCGTGAACATGGGTCTCGATGATCCATTCCAGCCGCCAGCCATTGCCGCGGATCACCTCGATCAGCCGGTCCGCGCTTTCAAAGCTGATGCGGCCGGCGGCCTGGTCGAAATCCATGACGCTGTCGATAACCGCGCAGGCATCGGAAGCGGGGTCCTTGACGATGTAGGAGATCGTATTGGTCGCGGGATCGAAAAAACCATGGACCTCGGGCCTCAGCGCCGGGTCCGGCGTAAAGGGAATTGTTGTGTTCATGACGTCACCCTGATGGAATGATTTTCCAAAAGAGATGCCATTTGTAGAAGCCGAATTCAAGTCGCAGAATTGTCGCACACCACCCGTCACGGGCCGGTGTCGCGAAAACCGGACTTCGCGCCTCGCCTGTCGCTCTATGCCCGGTTCGATATCCAGCGGCACTGATAGGGCGCAAAGGAGATCTTGTTGCCGCCAGCAGTGATCTGCTCGCCGGTAATCAGGTCCGTCCAGTTCTCGCCGCCGATCAGATTGAGCGACATGGCGGGAATTTCCAGCGCCTCGTCGGTGACATTGTTGATCGCGAAAACGCTCTGCGAACGGTCAACGCTCTGGCGCCAGAAGCCGAACAGCTTTTCGCCGAGATGAAGCGTGAATTGCGTCGCATTGGGATGGAAGGCGGATTGCCGGGTGCGAATGCCGATCAGCCGGCACATTTCGTTGAACACCCTGGCATGCTGCGTGGTCTCATCGCCAAGCGCCTGCTGCAACTTTTCGTAATTCCAGCGATGGCGGTTGATGGCGCGGTTATGGCCGGATTTCTCCACACCTTCAGCATCGTTGCTCGTCGCCAGCAGCGAATGGATGTAGAAGGCCGGTATGCCTTCCAGCGCCATCGCGATCGTCTGGCTGCAGAGGAAACGGGCGATATTGTGCTCGTCCTCACCCTTCACCGTGCCCTTCAGCGCATCGAACAGCGACACATTCATCTCGTAGGGCCGCATCGAGCCATCGGAAAGCTGACGCATCGACACCCGGCCGCCAAACTGCTGGATGGTCTCGACCATGCCGGTGATCGCCTCCTCCGACAGCAGGCTTTCGGCCGGGCGCAAGCCGATGCCGTCATGCGACGCGGTGAAGTTGAAATAGGCGCAGCCCATCTGCGCCGGCGGCATCGCCATCTGCCAGGCGTTGAGGAATTGCGAGGTCCCGTTCAAAAGCGCATGCACGATCAGCGGCGGCAACGAAAAATTGTAGATCATGTGGGCTTCGTTGCGATTGCCGAAATAGCTGAGGTTTTCGACATTCGGCACGTTGGTCTCGGTGATGAGAACGACGCTTTCCTCGCTGAAATCGGCCAGCACCCGCATCAGCCTGATGATCTCGTGGGTTTCGGGCAGATGGATGCAGGAGGTGCCGACCTCCTTCCACATGAAGGCGCAGGCATCCAGCCTTATGGTGCGCACGCCGCGATTGATGTGGAAGCGCATGATGCGCAGGAATTCCAGCAGCACTTCCGGATTGGAGAAGTCGAAATCCACCTGGTCATGGCTGAAAGTGCACCAGACATATTTGTCGCCATCGGCGGTCTCGACCTTGCGCAGCAGCGGATGGGCGCGCGGGCGCACCACGTCGGAAAGATCGTCCTCCGGCGAGGCGGTGAAGAAGAAATCCTTGTAGGGCGCGTGGCCCATGCGGAATTCGTTGAACCAGGCGCTCTGGCTGGAACAATGGTTCAGCACCAGATCCGACATCAGCCGGAATTCGCGGCTGATGCGCTCGATATCCTCCCAGCCGCCAAGGCCGCTGTCGACCACCCGGTAATCGGTGATCGCGAAACCATCGTCCGAGGTATAGGGGAAATAGGGCAGGATGTGCACGCCCTTGATCACACCCTTCAGGTTCTCGGTCAGGAAATCCTGCAGCAGCGAAAGCGGCTTGTGCTCGCCGTCGATGATCGAATTGCCGTAGGTGATGACATAGGTGTTGTCGGCGCTCCACATATTGTTGCCGGCGGTGCGGCCGCGTTTGCGCGGCACAACGCCGTCGCTCCAGAAGGCCTCAAGCACCTGCCGCGTCAGCGCGCGGGAATCATGATCCGGATAGATATTCTCAAGATGGAGCCTGATGCTTTCCCGCAACCGGCGGGTGATAACCATAGGCTTTGGCGGCGTCTCGGAAATTGTCGTCATTCTTACCTGCTTTCCCCTTAATGCCAAGGTTATCACGTCGCATCCGATTGGCAATTGTGAATTGCACCGCAATATGAGCGTCAACATTTGTTGCGCCGCAGCAGAAGCAATAACCGGCGGTTTGGGAATGAGCAGCCCGACCTTCTCCGCATTCGGGTTGCATGCGCTGGCGCTTACGAAATCGCCGGTGCATTTTCATTCTGACGCCGTCATGAGACATTCAGCCTGCGCGAATCCCACGCGGCGCGGATGAATTCTCGCACCACAAAAAATACAGTTGACAGCGCTAACAATCGAACACAAAACAACCGCCAATAGAAGCGGAAAAAATCCGCTTCCAACTGGATTTTTACCAGCTATACGCTAAATTAGAAGATCAGAAATCAAAACAAATAAAGTAAAATCATTCTCTAAATTAGATTTTACTTAAATAAAATGGGTCAACATCATGAGTCATAACGGCGTCGTCATTCGCCTCAACCGATCGACGGAAGCAGACGCAAAGCTCCACGGCGCGGCTGAACTCCTGTCCGCGCTTGCCTTCGACCACCGGCTTGCCATTGCAAGGGCGCTTCAATCCGGCTCCAGAACGCTGATTGAACTCAGCCACGCCACCGGCCTGGCTTTCAAGCCGCTGATCTCAACGATCGCGAAGCTTCTGCAGGCCGGTCTGATCGTCATGCGGCGGCGGAACAATGAAACGGTCTATGAACTCGGCCACCCGCGGCTTGGAGAGGTTGTCCGCCTGGCGGATCGCATCGTCGGGCGAAATCCGAGCTGATGGCGCCGGCCAGTTTCGCAGCCCCGCTTTCGCGTGTTAAAATTCTTGGAAATTCCGCTTTTTGCCGCTGGACTTGAAAAAACAAGATGCTATAAACGCGCTCACTCAAGGGCGTCTGCCGCCCTGCTCTCGCCCCTCGGGCGATGGCCCAGATAGCTCAGTTGGTAGA
>NZ_DEPM01000303.1:0-2078 GCF_002358775.1 Martelella sp. UBA3392 | reverse complement strand
AGCGGATTGAAAATCCGCGTGTCCGTGGTTCGAATCCGCGTCTGGGCACCATTTTTCTAAAAAAACTTATGTTTTTCATCTAGTTAAGCTTCGATTTTGTCCCACCTTAATTGTCTTTGCGAAAAAGTGGGACATTTTTGTCCTTGCTGTGTTCTCCCGAAATGCGCTTGAGGGCGCTCTCGGCCCGCGTTTTCTGACTCGCTGCCCGGGTGTATCTCGTCTCCTCTTTGGAGGTCGTATGGCCGGTAATGGCCATGATTTCGAATTCCGTGCAACCGAGTTCGGCCAAGCGTGCAGCCGCTGCCTTGCGAAGGCCATGAACCGAACAGTTTTCGAGCCCAGCTTCTTCGACCCATTTGTGGAACCGGTTTCCGAAACCGTTCGAGGTAAAAGGCTGGCCAAAGCTCGTAACAAGAAATGTCAAGTCGCCGGTCGGGGATGCGTCAAGGATGTGCTGGAGCGCTGGAATAATCGGAAGCTCCATATGAACCGGCTTCCGCTTTCGATTTTTTTGCTGCGTGAAGACAAGCCCCCCATCTCTAACATGCTGTCGGCCGAGAGCGACCAGGTCAGCACGTCTCTGCCCTGTGTAAAGAGCAAGCGCGAGCGCAAGCCTCGCTGTCGTGCCGACCGGGTGCCGTTTCTCGAATCTCTCGATTTCAGCGAGCGTCCAGCTATGAAAACCTTCGGCACGGCCGGATAGATATTCAATTTTTTCGGCTGGGTTGGCGTCATGCAGGTCATATCGAACAGCATATTTATATAGCTGCCGAAGCGCTTTCACCATGCCGTTCGCTGCTTCGGGACGATCAACCATTTCATCCCGGCGTTTACGGATATGCTATGTGCAGAGATTTTTGCCTTGTACCGGATCAGAAATGCAATTTTAAGGAGTACTGTGTTGATTGCCACTGAGAATTGACCCATGTTCCAACCTTCCCTCGCATGTTTTGAGCGGGGGCTATGGAGTGATTGACCTGGCGTTATTGAGCGTGATCCGACGCTGGCATCCTAGAGAGCATCTATCGATCCGGGAGATTTGCCGCAGTGCTCTGCGCCCTGAAAACTGGATCGTTTGCTGTTGGAGTATTCCGCGGTATTTTCCTGGCTGGGAGAAGGAGTGGAAGAGATGAAGGCATCGAAGTTTTCGGACGCCCAGAAGGTGTTTATTCTGAAGCAGGGGGATGACGGTGTGCCTGTGGCGGAGATTTGCCGCAAGGCCGGGATCAGCCAGGCGACCTACTTCAACTGGAAGAAAAAATACGCAGGTCTTCTGCCTGACGAGATGCGCCGGCTGAAAGCTTTGGAAGATGAGAATGCGAAACTGAAGCGGATCGTGGCGGACCTGACGCTGGACCGCGAGATGCTTCAGGATGTCATCCGCCGAAAGCTCTGAGGCCTGCCCGAACGCGCAAGCTTGTGGATGGGATGCTGGTGGACTGGGGGGTGTCGATCAGGCGAGCCTGCAAGGTTCTGACGTTCGACACCTCGACCTACCATTACAAATCCCGCCGCATCGGTCAGGCCGCTCTTGAAAGACGGATCAAGGAGATATGCGAGACACGCGTCCGGTTTGGCTATCGGCGTGTTCACGTACTCCTTCGACGAGAAGGCTGGATGGTCAATATCAAGAAGACCCGCAGGATTTACAAGGCGTTAGGGCTGCAGCTCAGGAACAAGCACCCGAAACGCCGGGTGAAGGTAAAGCTGCGCGAGGATCGCCAGGAGGCCGTAGGGCCGAACGATATCTGGGCGATGGACTTTGTTCATGATCAGCTCGCGGCAGGCAAGAAGCTGCGAATCCTGACCATTGTGGATATCCATTCCCGCTTCAGCCCGGCCACCGACCCGCGCTTTACCTATCGCGGTGAGGATGTGGTGCAAACGCTGGAACGGATTTGCAGGAAAGGCGGTTATCCGAAGACGATACGGGTCGACAATGGCAGCGAATTTATCTCCCGTGACCTCGATCTGTGGGCCTATGTGAACAAGGTCACGCTGGACTTCTCGCGGCCTGGCAAACCGACCGACAACGGCTTCATCGAAGCTTTCAACAGAGGTGGCTCGGGAAATCTGCA
>NZ_DEPM01000243.1:0-26791 GCF_002358775.1 Martelella sp. UBA3392 | reverse complement strand
CATGACATTTGATTTGCCGGGATGAAACATATTGTTTAGCATTCCCACACGTTCAAACTAAGGGTTTTTGGCGAGGGTGGAAAGACATGTCATCGGTATTTGGTCGCGTTACCTCTAAAGCCCTGTTCATGGTTGCCGTAATATTGACAATTGTCAATTTTTCTACTGCGCGTGCACAGGAAAATTCTTCTGACGCGGTGGAGGCGCTGAAGCTCTATGTCATGCCGCAGTCCGGTCCGTTCCGCCCCGACCAGATACCGGTTCCCCAGCAGGAACTGATTTCCGCCTGGGCGCGGTCCGCCCATGCCGATGCCTCCGCAGAGGCGTTCACTCACTGGGATGGGGAGGGCGAGATTCCCGCGAATTGCGCCGCCTGTCACTCCGGCGCGGGCTTCCGCGATTTCCACGGCCTGGATGGCAGCGCGCCGGGCATCGAGGGGCCGACGCCGGTCGGCGGTGTGGTCGATTGCGACACCTGTCACAGCCCCGGCCTCGGGGAAATCGCCGCGATCACCCTGCCGAGCGGCATCGAGCATCCGGTGGCGCCGGGCGCCCAGGCCGCCTGCATGACCTGTCACATCGGCCGCGAGGCCGGTGTCAGCGTGACGAAAGCCGTCGGCGAGAAGGACGCAGATACGCCGGACCCGTCGATCAATTTCGTCAATCCCCACTATGCGCTCGCCGGCGCGATGCGGCTCGGCAGCATAGGCGGGGGCGGTTTCGAATATCCCGGAAAGTCCTATAGCGGACTGTTCTTCCATGCCCGACCGATCAATGATTGCGCGTCCTGCCACGATCCGCATACGCTGACCGTGGCCGAGCAAACCTGTCTCAGCTGTCACGAGAGCGGCGCGCCGGGCGCGATCCGCATCTCCAGAATCAGCTATGACGGCAGCGGCGATCTCTCCAAGGGCATCCGCTCCGATATCGAGGCCAATTCGGCGCTGCTGCTGAAGACCATTCAGGACTACAGCGTCGACATCGCCGGCGCGCCGATCGTGTTCGAGCACTCCTATCCCTATTTCTTCCTTGATGCCGACCGGGACGGACGCGGCGACAGGATCGACGGCAAGCCGCAGACCTACAAATCCTGGACCCCGCGCATGCTGAAGGCGGCCTATAACTGGAAATTCGTGAACGCGGATTCCGGGGCCTTCGTCCACAACCCGCAATACGCGCTGGAACTGCTCTATGATTCGATCGAGGATCTCGCCGGTCCGTTGAACATCGATATCGAGACGATGGGCATTCAGCGCTGACGGGCGGGTTTCACGCCCTGCCTGCGACTCGACGGGTCATTTCGTCAGGGCTCAGCCCGGTCGTCGGAACGCCGCCCCGGAAAATACTGTGCCAGCTTCGTTGCCGGCACAGCCATGATCTGTCGTCTTCACGCACATAGATATCCTCCACGCGACTGATGGAGATCGGCGGCGCAGACGTCTGCGGCGGGTCGCCGTCATGGGCGTAGAGCGTGCAGATCCAGTCGGCCTCGGCTCTGGTCCCGGTGAGCGACTTTAACCAGAAATTGCCGACGAGATGCACATTCACCCTTGCGCCGCGTTCCCTCCGCCAGGCGTAGAACTCCCGGATCTGGTGGCGGCCTTCGTAGCGGGCGGTCTGGCTTACGAACACCGCGTCATGCGTATAGTGCGCCGCTGCGTTTTCGCCCCAGTTGAAATCGACATCGTGCCAATAGGCAATGAGGCGCTGCTCCAGATGGCGGGAAACGGTCTCGATCTCGTCGGTCATCATCCTCACGCGCCGCCCGCGTTCCAGTCGTTGAAGCAGTCGCGCATGGTCACGGTTTCGGTCATCACATCGTCGCTGCTGGCGTTGAGGAAGTCCTGATGGACGTATTCGATGGCCAGCGCGCCGTCATAGCCGGCATCCCGGAGCGTGCCGAACAGCGCCGGGAAATTGATGCTGCCGCGGGCAAAGCGTTCCTGCAGCTTGCCCATGCGCGCCTGCCGCAGATGGATGTGGGCGGCATGCCGGCACAGCGGATCGATCTGTTCCTGGGTATAGCCGAGGCAGACGAAATGCGAATAGTCGAGCGCCAGCCGGATGCCGGTGCGATCGACCAGCTCTTCGACCACCGCTGGCGATTCGGCAAAGGAGCGGATGATCGGTTCGATGCAGATCTCGGCGCTGAAGTCCTTCGCCACATCCAGCAGCGCCCTGATGCTCTCCGCCGCCGCCGCCGTCGCCTGAGACCGCGACTGGCCGGGATTGATGATGCCGGGCAGGAAGAAGATCGTCGCAATCCCCGCCGCGTCGGCGAATGTCAGCACCTTTTCGAGATCGCGCTGATTGGCGTCGATCGTGCCGGGCAGGGCGAGGTTGCGGTCGGCGAGGCTGTCGCCGAAATGGTGATAGAAATTGGGGACCTTCACCTTAAGCGCGGCGACCCGCTCGGCGGCCGCGCGGGGATCGCCGAGCAATTGCGCTTTGTCTAGGCCGGGCCGACCCTTGGTGCTGCTGTCGAGCGCGCCGATGCCGATGATGCGGGAAATGGCTGCGGTCTCCTCCAGCGTCAGCGCTGGAAACGACCAGGATGTGAGCGACAGATACATGTTTCCTCCTCGGCCTTTCGATGCCAGAGCAAACATCGTTTCGGTCCATATTGAAACAGAATAACGCGGCGCGACCGGCGGAAAACGGGCGAGGGTGGCCGTTTCATATCCTGAAACGCGAACGCCTGCCGGCTTGCGCCGGGCGGTGCGGGGAGCGGTAAAACAGGCGAGCCGGGCAATGGAGGAACCGATGAACGATATCCGTCTGGGCGACGTCACCATCTCCGCCATCCTCGAACATCAGAAGTACGGCATGAAGCCCGAGGACCTGTTTCTCGGCAGCGACACGGAAACCATCCGCCGCCACGCCGCCGGCATGGAGCCGTTCCTGTTCGATCCGGAAACCGGACGCATCACGCTTGCCTTCCAGAGCTTCCTGATCCGTACGCCGTCAAAGATCATCCTCGTCGATACCTGCAACGGCGCCGACAAAATGACGGACGCGGTGACATGGGATACGCAACCCTGGCTCGACCGCTTTCACGAACTGGGCCTGACGCTCGAGGACGTCGACTATGTTCTCTGCACCCATCTGCATATCGACCATACCGGCTGGAATACCCGGCTGGAAAAAGGCCGGTGGGTGCCGACCTTTCCGAAGGCGACCTATCTGTTCGACCGCGGCGAGTATGCCTATTGGCAGGACGTCTCCAGAACCGGCATCGTGCCGCCAAGGCAACGCGAGGAGGTCTGGCGGATAAACTGCCTGCCGGTCGCCGAAGCCGGCCAAGCCGTGCTGGTCGATGGCGCCTACCGGCTGGACGAGCATGTCTCGATCGTGCCCACGCCCGGCCACAGCCCCGGACACTATTGCGTGCGCTTGCAATCGCGGGGGTTCGAGGCGATCGTGCTGGGCGACCTTGCCCATCACAAGCTGCAATGCTGCGAGCCCGACTGGTCGACGCCGTTCTGCCACGATCCGGCGATGGCGGCGAAATCGCGCCGGAAGCTGTTTTGCGAGGCGGTCGATAGCGGCGCGCTACTACTACCCACCCATTTCCCGAGCCCGACGGCCGGCCGCCTGAGCGCGCGGGGCGAGGTGTTCCAGTTCGATTTCGTGGCGGATTGAGGGCGTGCGTTTCAGACAGTGAAACCGGTTGGATGGGCGATAGAACCGCCCGGTTGTGCCGGTACGGTATATGTCAACGGTCGTGAAGCGCAGGCGCTGTCCGCCGTTTGGGGAGATCAAGGGAGGATACTATGACCATCGCAATATGCAGTTTCCGCACGCTCGCAGTCGCCGGCATGGTTGTCGCCATGCCCACGCTTGCGCTTGCCGCTGAATGCCCGGAAGGCTTTCCGCAAAAGCCTGTCGAGTTCGTCGTTGCCTATGGCGCGGGCGGGGGAACCGATGCCATCGGCCGCACGCTTGCCGCCGTGATCGAGGAACAGCAGGGCTGGACGGTTCCGGTCAGCAACCGCCCGGGCGCGGGCGGTGCCGTGGCGACCACCGTGCTGAAATCGACCAAACCCGACGGCTATACTCTGCTTGTCGGCGCGACCAACCCGATCGTTATCGATCCCTATGCCAGCGACGCTGTCGATTACGACTGGACGGATTTCTACTATCCGGGCTCGGCAATGGAGGTGCTGTTCGGCCTCGTGGCGCTTGAGGACAAGCCCTATGATACGCTGGAGGAACTGGCCGATTATGCCCGCGAAAACGGCCGGGCGACGATTTCCACCTCGGCCATCCATCTGGAGCGGCTGGTGCGCGATATCGGCGATTTCTACGGCGTCGAATTCGTCCCGATCCCGAGCGACGGTTCGGCTGATGCGATGCAGAAGGCGCTCGGCGGCCATGTCGATGCGACGATCCAGGGCAGCCAGCACATCCAGCAGATCGCCGCCGGCAACATGGTGCAGCTTGCAACGCTCACAGACAGCCGCGTGCCCTACGCGCCCGACGTCAAGACGCTGCAGGAATACGGCATGGACCTCTCGGCTTCCGCCTACACGATCTTCGTGATGCCGAAGGACCTGCCGGAGGCGCTGCAGGTCTGCTTCGAAGGCGTGATCGAGGAGGCGATGGCCTCGGATGCCTATCTGGAACTGATGGCCAATTTCGACAACCGGGCCGCCAATCTCGGCCCCGACGGGCTCACCGCGCTGATGGAAAAGCAGGCGACCCGCTATCAGAAGATGTTTGCAGAGTGAGACCGACGGGCCAGACGACATGACCGCTGATCGCATCCTGGGGGGAGCCGTCGCGCTGTTCGGCGTCTTCCTCCTCCTCTGGGGCATCCCCGAAAATGTCAGGACGGTGCCGGGCATATTCGTCTATCCGAATCCGGCATTGTTTCCGCAGATTGCCGCCGCGCTGCTGGTTGGGCTCGGCGTCATGCAGATGGTGTTCACCAAGACCAATGCGGATGTGCCGAGCTTTCGCAAGATCGCGCTGTTCATGGCGGTGGCCGGCGCGACGCTCCTGGCCATGGTCGGCATCAGAACCGTCGGCTACCTGCCCGTCGCCATCGCGCTGATGGTTCTGATCTGCCTCATCACCGGCGAAAGACGGCCGCTCTGGCTTGCCACCGTCGTCATCGGCCTGCCGGTGGGAACCTGGCTGTTCTTCGAACAGATACTGAGCCGTCCCTTACCCTGACTGGAGCCGTCAATGCCTGACCTGAGTATCATCCTGGCCGGAATGACGGACGTCTTCACCGTCTCCACGCTTGTCTACATCGCTCTTGGCGTTCTGGTGGGGCAGATCGTGGGCGCGATCCCCGGTCTCAGCATCCTGATGGCGCTCGCGATCGCCATCCCGCTCACCTATGCGCTCGACACGCTGACGGCGATCGCCTTCCTGATTTCCGTCAACAAGGGCGGAACCGTCGGCGGCGCGGTGCCTGCCATTCTCCTGAATACGCCCGGCACGCCGGAAAGCGCTGCCACTGCGCTTGATGGCTACCCGATGGCGAAGAAGGGGCTGGGCGGCAAGGCGATGAAATACTCGCTCTACTATTCCGTCTCCGGCGACGTGTTCTCGGACCTCATCCTGATCACCGTTTCGGCGCCGCTGGCGGTGGTGGCGCTGAAAATGGGGCCGATCGAAATCACGGCGCTGATGATCCTCGCCTTCTCCGTCATTGTCGGGCTCGTCGGGGAATCGATGATCAAGGGCATGATCGCGGTCGCCTTCGGCTGCCTGCTGGCCTCGGCCGGCATCGACCCTTCCACCGGCTCCGGCCGGTTCACATTCGGCAATGTCGAGATGCTGGACGGGTTGCCGCTGACCGCGCTTGCCGTGGGAATGCTGGCGTTGAGCGAAATCTTCGTGCGTCTCTCCGACCGCGCGTCGCCGAAATCGAAGGAAGGCGGGCAGACGAGCGTCACCGACAAGACGCTCGAATTTGCAGATAGCGCGGATCAAAAGCTCACTTTCGCGGAGTTCTGGGCAAACCGGGTGGTCGCCTTCCGGGCAATGGTTATCGGCACGGTCATCGGTGCGATCCCCGGCCTCGGGTCCACGACGGCGGGTTTCCTGAGCTATTCGATCACCAAGCAGGCCGCCAGGGACCCTGAAAAGCTCGGAACCGGCGATCCGCGCGGGATCGCCGCCTCGGAGGCGGCGAACTCAGCCGTGGTCGGCGCCAACCTCATCCCGTTGCTGACCCTCGGCATCCCCGGCAATATCGCGGCGGCGCTGCTGGTTTCGGCCTTCATCATTCACGGCGTCCAGCCGGGGCCGCTGTTGTTCCAGAACCAGGGCCAGCTCATCTACGGTCTGTTCGCGGCCATGCTGATCGCCAACCTGTTCAATCTCGGCATCGGCCAGTTCGGCATGCGGTTCTGGGCCTTCGTCGTCGGTGCCCCGGCATCGGTGATCTATGCGAGCGCACTGCTGATGTGCGCAACCGGCATGTTTTTCGCCACCGGAAGCACGCTCGGCATCGTCATCATGGTCGTTGCCGCCGTCGTCGGCTGGGGCATGCGGATCTACGGCTATTCCATCATCGCCTTCATCGTCGCCTTCGTGCTGACGCCGATGCTGGAGCGCTCGATCAACCAGACGATCCTTTTGACCAATGGCGACTGGTCGATCCTGCTGAAACACCCGATCGCGATCGCGCTGTTCGTCATGGCGATCGTCTCGATCCTCTATCTCGGTCGGCGCAAGCGCCTGCCCGGCGCGGTCGCCGCAGGATGAGGCGGAGCCGCTTCGGCGGAGCGGCGAGGTCACAAAAAAGAAGGCCGGGGGCGCTGAGCCGCCCCCGGCCTTTTGTCTTCGGTCGAACCCGGCTCAGCGCAAGAATGCGTCCATGCGCGCCAGAAGGTCGTCGCGGCCGCGCTCCGGGCGGTCGAGCAGGACGTAGTGGGTGGTGTTCTTTTCGGCCCACACATCGACCGCTTCGGCATGTTCCAGATCGGCAACCAGCGCTTCGAGATCGGCCGGCGTGCAGAGCGTATCGAATTCCGGTTTCACGATCATGACCTTGCAGTAGATCTGGCTCGCGTGGAACAGCTTCTGGGCATTGCAGCCCATCCGGTAGAGGTCTTCCAGCATGCCGTTGGGGCTGCGGTAGCTCGGCGGGTCGCGGTCCATCGCGGTCGGATCGCCGTCGATGAGCGCCTGCCGGAATGCCTCGAACATCGCCGGGTCGCGCCAGGCATCCTTGTCCTCGATCGGGATCTGCTCGTTCCAGTGCCTGTCCAGAACCTCGAGCGAATTGAAGGTGTAGTTGCCGAAGCGCTTCTGGTTGAAGTGGCCCGGATTGTCCGGGTCGTCCCAGATCGAGCCGATCTGGAAGCTGGGCTGGTCGCCGACGCCGCCATAGATCACGGTATAGAGCACGATATGGCTGATCTTTTCCGGCCAGAGTGCCGCATACATGCCGCAGCAGGTGCCGCCCACGCCCCAGCCGAACAGCCCGACCCTGTCGCTTCCGGTCGCAGCCCGGAGATGGTCGACCGCTGCATCGACATCGCGTGTGATCTCGATGGTGCGGACCAGTGGATCGGCGCCGGGAACCGGCGGCTCGTCCATGGCGGCCGGGCGCTGGGAGCGTCCGAAACCGCGGGCATCGAGGATATAGACCACATGGCCCTTGGCCGCGAGGTCCGCTGCAAGCGAGCCGTGCTCCACCGGCAGGTCGAATTCCGAAAGACCCGGAATCCGCGTGCCATGCAGCAGGATCATCGGAACGCGATCGGCCCTGTCCGAGCGGACCTCGCGGATCGCGACCGAATAGCCGTCGACCGTTTTGACGTGGAAATCCTTTCGCACGACATCTGACATAAGCGTTTGCTCCTTGTTGCGTTTGGTCGCGGCCTATCTCGGGCCGGAAATGGTCTGGGCGGCATCGATCTTCAGGGTTATGCCGGTGATCGACCGCGCCTCTTCTGACGCAAGAAACACCGCGCCGTCGGCGATTTCGTCGGCCTGCACCAGCCGGTTGAAAGGCGACAGCGCCTTGCGCCGCTCGAGCGCGGCTTCGTCGGCGATGGTCGCGACGCCAGGCGTCGGCACCGTGCCGGGTGCCAGTGCGTTGACGCGGATGCCAAGCGGCGCAAGCTCGATCGCCTGCTGCCGGGTGAAAGCGTCGATCGCGCCCTTGATGGAGGTGTAGACCGCGGCTCTGGGAATGGCGATGGAGACGGCGATCGAGGACAGCGTGATGATTGATCCGCCGCCGGATTTCGCGATATGCGGCGTCGCGGCCGCCACCGCCCAGAACGTGCCCTTGAGGCCGATATCGAGCATCCTGTCGACCACGTCCTCGGGCATGTCCACCAGCGGCGCATAGTTGAAGTACACAGCGTTGGGCACCAGAATATGCAGACCGCCATTCGCGGCGTACCCGTCGATCGCCGCGAACACCGCCTTGCGGTCGGAGACATCGACGACGATTGGCGTGGCGTTCGGGATCTCGCGCGCGGCAGCCTCCGCGGTTTCGGGGTCGATGTCGGCGATGGCGACTTCGGCGCCGGCTGAAGCCAGGCCGCTCGCGATCGCCTTGCCGATGCCGCGACCGGCCCCCGTTACAAATGCCCGTTTGCCTTGCAGCCGTTTCATCCCTGTGCCTCCCGCCAAATATTGTGTTGCTACCGGCGAAATCAGCATCTCGAGGGCGCTTCGGTCGACCCGTTCCTGACCGTGTTTCATAGTGTGAAACCCTGTGAATCCCCGGTGTCTTGGGGATCGTGTGCCGCACTAGTTTCGCGGTGAGGAAACGAGAGGGACAGACCCGAACATGTCAACGGAACAAACCGGCTTTGCGGCGCGATTGCGGGCAGGCGAGCCGCTTTACGGCACATTCGTCAAGACGCCGACATTTCACGCCACCGAAATCCTCGGCTCGGTCGGCTATGATTTTGTCGTCATCGACGAGGAGCATGCGCCGATCAACCGCGAGTCGATCGAGGCCATGATTCTTGCCGCGCGGGCGCGGGGCGTGGCCGCGCTGGTGCGCGTCGGCGAGCCGACTGATTTCAACCTGATGGCGCAGCTCGATGCCGGGGCGGCCGGCGTCTTCATACCGCATGTCAATTCGGTGGAGAAGGCCGAGCGCGTGGCGGCGGCATGCCGCTACAAGGGTGGACGACGCGGCTTTTCGCGCACCGGCAGGGCCGGAGATTACGGCGCGGTCGCAACCGGCCAGCATCTGGCCGAGCAGGATGCCAACACGCTTTGCATCCCGATGATCGAAGACCCGGAAGCGATCGAGGTGATCGATGCCATCGCCGCCGTGGACGGGATCGCCGCCCTGTTTGTGGGGCGCGGCGATCTGTCGGTCGCGATGGGGGAGGCGAGCCAGACCTCGCCGGCCGTACAGGCCGCTTCCGAAAAGGTTATCGCGGCGGGCCGCAAGGCGGGGAAGCCGGTTCTGATGCTGGCAACCAGCAGCGAGGATCAGGCCGCGCTCACGGCGTTGGGCGTCAGCGCCTTTCTGACGGGCTCGGATCAGGCGTTTCTCCGCCGCGCGGCTGCCGAGGCGCTCGCCGCCTGCCGCGCCGTCGACCAGAAAACGAAATCATAAAGGACCATATCATGTATGTTGCCTCTGACCCGAGGTCGAAACTGGCCAAGGCCGAGAGCGAGGAAAAGCCGGACGCGGCGCCGGTCTCCGCCGCTGGCTATTTCATGTTCGATGACAGCCAGCCCTGCGACCAAAATGGCGATGTCCGCACCTGGTATGCCGAGGCGCAGAATTTCGTCACGACCTATGCCGACCAGCCGGTCGGCAGCCGGATCGTGCGCGACCGGCAGGAGGACGAATATGTCGTCATCCTGCCCGAAAGGGAGACCCGCGCCGTTGTTTCATGGAACGGTTCGGAAACCCCGGTCGACGGATATTCCGTGGTCGTGGTGCCGGGCGGGCCGAGCGTGATTTCGTTCGAGGCCGGCGGGCCGGCGATCTGCTTCTTCACCCGCAAGGCCGCCGATATCGTCGCGCGCTGCGAGGCCTTGCTGCCGGCCCATGAGCCCGATCGCAACGTGCCGCCGCTTGAGCCGTGGCCCGATCCCGTCGGCGGGTTCAAGGTGCGGGCCTATTCGCTGGATGTGCCGCAGGAGGAGGGCCGGTTCGGCCGGATCTTCCGCTCCACCAATTTCATGATCAATTTCGTCTATCCACGGCAGGGGCCGCGCGACCGCACCCAGCTCTCGCCGCACAAGCATGACGATTTCCAGCAATGCTCGCTCTGCCTTGCCGGCACCTATGTTCATCACCTGCGCTGGCCGTGGGAAACGGACGCCAATCTGTGGCGCGACGACGACCATGTGACCATCGGCGCGCCGTCGATCGCCATCATTCCGGCGGGCGCGCTGCACACGTCCGAAGCGGTGGGCGCGGGAACCAACCAGCTCGTGGACGTCTTCTGCCCACCGCGCCGGGATTTTTCCAGACAGACCGGTTGGGTACTCAACGCCGATGATTATCCCGCCCCCGCCAATGAGACCTGAGGAGACACTGAATGGCTGAATTCGAAGCGCCGCCGAGACCGGAATACAATGCGCGGGTGGAAAAACTGCTGGAGGGATCGGTCGATCTGCATTGCCACAGCGGCCCCGCCGCGATGCCGCGCATTCTCGACCATCATGAGCAGTTGATGGAAGCCGGCGAGGCCAAATTCAAGGCCGTGGTCACCAAGGACCACTACTATCTTGGCACCTCGCACGCCATCATCCTGGAAAAGCTGTTCCCGGAAACGGGAGTGCGTTTTTTCTCCGGCATCGCGCTCAACAATGCCTCGGGTGGCATCAATCCGCATGCGGTGGATCATGCCGTGCGGCTCGGCGGCAAGATCGTGTGGATGCCGACGCTTTCGGCGGCGAACCACATCAACAAGGTCTCGACCGAGGCCAAGGGTTTTCCCAAGGTCGCAGGCGCGCCCGACCCGATTCCGCTGACGGTGCTGGATGCCCACGGCAAGCTGACGGACGAAACGAAGCATGTCCTCGATATCATCGCCGCCGGCGACATCATCCTGGCGGGCGGTCATCTCGGCGTCGACGAACAGTTCATCATGTTCGAGGAGGCGAAGACGCGCGGCGTGCGCAAGATGCTCGTCAACCATCCGACCTATCTGATCGGCTGCAACGAGACCCATATCCGTCAACTTGCCGGCATGGGGGTGATGATGGAGCATTCCATCACCCAGTTCATTCCCGGTCGCGGCCAGAAGAGCCCGCCCCAGGCGGTCATTCCGCTGATCGAGGCGGCGGGCGTGGGAAACACCGTGTTCGGCTCAGACCTTGGCCTCAAGGGCGCCGCGCGTCCGGTCGACGGCTTCCGGATCATGATCGCCGAATTGCTCGACGCCGGCTATTCCGAGGCGGATATCCGCAGGATGTTCGGCAGCAATGCCGCCGGGATGCTGAATCTGGATTGAGACGGCAGGGCGAAAGCCGCGGGCGGCAACGTCCGCGGCCACAGCGTCAGCGGTGCTACGCAAGCCCCACAAGCTGCGCGGCGTTTTTCGCCAGCATCATCGTCATGTCTTCCTCCGCGATCCCGTGCTGCAGGCAGAGCCTGATCAGCGCGCGCAGCCCTTCCACGGGTTTGAGATTGCCGGTGTGACCGAGGCCCGAACTGAAGACGATGCGTTCGGGACTTGCTGCCGCGATCACCGATGTCAGAACGTCGGGCGGGTGGCGGCGGTCCGGCCCTTCGATGAAAGCGGCGGCGGTCAGTTCGATGAACGCGCCCTCCCGCGCCAGTTCCTCGATATCCGCAAGCGTTGCGCCGGCGTGGTGCAGCGGCTGATTGACGAGCATGCGCCTGACGCCCGCCGCCCGCGCCGATTCAAACAGCGGCAGTATTTCGCTGATATGCAGATGGCCGGACGCCAGAACGGCATCATATTCGGCAATGATTTCCAGAATTTCGTGCACCGGCCCGGTGATCGCGCCTCTGGCGTCGAGCACACCCAGCGCCTCACGGGGACGCATGGCGGGGTTGTCGCTCTTGTCACGATAGCCCATGCGCAGGTGATTGGCCGCCGAGATCGTCGGCATCCAGATGATGCGTCCGCCGAGCTCGAGTTCGTGCTCGACCGCATAGGGATTGAGACCGCCAACATAGTTGTTGAGCACCACGCCTGAGAGGAGTTTCATCGGCAGTTCGGCGTAGACCGTCTTTTCGAGGATCGCGGCGACCGGCGTTGTGGGATAGAAATCGTCCCGGAACGCCACGGCGGCCATGCCGGCTGCGGCGGCTTCCTCGGCGGCGTAATCATGGGTGAAATGACGCGCCTCCAGCGACGGGCCGGTGCGGCAGTCGAGATCGATCGCGCCGGTCAGGAGATGGTCGATATCGTCAATGGTCGTGGTCATAACGGATCATCCGGCGGGTCGATGCCGATCAGGCGGCAGGCATTGGTCGAGGTCATGGTCCGGATTTCCTGGACGGTGAAACCGAGATCAAGGCAGAGTTCGATGACCGCGCGAAAGCCGGGAACTGGTTTGGGGTTGAAGGTCTGGCCGAGATCGGAGCCGATGATGGTACGGTCGAGACCCGCAGCGTCGACATAATCGCGCAGCGCCTCGAACGGAAACTTGCGCGACGGCCCCTCGATCAGCATGCAGGCGCAGTGTTCGAGATAGACCCCGAGTGCGGAGAGTTCCTTAAGATCATCCAGCTTGGCCTCGATCCAGTAGGTCGGATGGCTGACGAGCATGCGCGTGACGCCGCGCGCGCGGGCCTCGGTGAACAGCGGAAACATTTCGCTGACATGCAAATGTCCGCCGCACAAAACCGCGTCATGTTCGGCGATCAGGTCGAGGATGTCCTTGACCTCCGGCTTCAGCCGGCCCCGGTCGTCCAGCACGGAAAGACGCGTCGGTTCGCGAAGCCCGAGGCGGCCGTGGAGGTTGTAGCGGAAGGCGGTCGTGAGGTGATTATGCGCGCATAGCGTCGGCATCCAGACCATGCGCGCGCCAAGCATCAGCCCGTGTTCGACGGCAAACGGGTTCAGCCCGCCAAGCTGATTGTTGAGCGGCACGCCGGAGAGAAGGGTGAGGTTGGCATTGCCTTCCCTGAAACGCTCGAGCACCTGCATCACGGGCGTGTTGGAATAGAAGTGATCCTTGAACAGTACGGCATGAAGACCTGCCGCCTCCGCATCCCGGATCTCCTCCATATGGTCGAGCTTGCGCTCCATGATCGAGGGGCCGCTGTGGCAGTGCAGGTCGACCGCCCCGCGCAGCAGGCTGTCGACGATTTCGGACCGCGATTGCGTCGCGTCTTGCTGGTTGGCCATCGCTTTCCTCCCCGGCACCTCTACAGGGAAACAGAGCGCATGCGCGGCGACACCGCCAATTCAACTCCGTTTCACAATGTGAAATCCCGGGAACGAGCAAGTCCGCATCGCTGAAGACTTGGCTAGCCTTCCTGAAGATTTCGGGAGGATAACCAGAATGAATACACTCCACCCTCTTGCCAATGACCCCACAGCCACGGTCGAGCGCCATGATGTGCTGGTCGAGCGCTTGTCGGATGCCGACCCGTCCGCGCTGGTGATGGTTCTCGTGCAGCTCACCGGCGACATGGCGCTGCTCGACCATTACGGTCCGATGCTTTCCAAGCCGGGCGCATTCGAGCACAGCATTCCCGATGGCGATATGCAGGCGCTTCTGAGCCGGCTTGCCGATGTCCTGCTCGATCCATGCCATGTCGAACCGGACATCACACCGGACCAACTGCACCGGATGATGAACGTGTTCTGCCGCGAAGAGGTTTCGGCGCGCTATCTGCCCATGCTGTTCGAGGATCTGGGCTTCAAGCCGACGCCGGAGCATTTCGAGAATGCCAGTCCCAAGGCCAGGGCCCGCGCCGAAAAGTTCAACGTTCTGGTGATCGGGGCCGGCGCTTCGGGCATCAATGCCGGCATCAAGCTGAACGAGGCGGGCATTCCCTATGAGATCATCGAGCGCAATGAGGATGTCGGCGGCGTCTGGCACGAAAACACCTATCCCGATTGCGGCGTCGACAGCGCCAACCATCTCTACTGCTACTCCTTCGCGCTCAATCACAACTGGTCGCGCTACTACGTGCGGCAGGAGGAACTGAAATCGTACCTTCGCGACTGTGCCCTCCGCTACGACGTTCTGAAACATGTCCGGTTTCAGCAGGAAGTGCTGTCGCTCAGATACGACAATGAGGAAAAACTCTGGCATGCCGTGATCCGCATGCCGGATGGCACGACACGCACGGCGAGCGCCCATGCCGTCATCAGTTCCGTCGGCCAGTTGAACCAGCCGATGATCCCCGAGATCAAGGGACTTGAGGATTTCCGGGGCGAGCAGATGCACACCGCGCGCTGGAATCACGATTATGATTTCACCGGCAAGAACGTGGCTATGGTGGGAACCGGCGCGAGCGGCATGCAGACCGGTCCGGCGACGGCCCGGATCGCGAAGCATCTGACCATCTATCAGCGCGCCGCCCCATGGGTCATTCCCCGGCATAATTACCACAACCTCGTCACCGACAATGTCAAATGGGTGCTTGCCAACGTGCCGCACTATGCCCGCTGGTACCGGTTCCTGCTGTTCTGGGCCTATGGCGACGGCATTCACGATGCGTTGGTGCGCGATCCGGCGTGGAAAGGCCGCAAGGACGCGATTTCGCAGCGCTCCGCGGATATCCGCAAGGAATGGACGAAATATATCGACGAGGTGATGGCCGACCGGCCGGATCTGCGCGCCAAGGTGCTGCCGGATTATGCACCCTTCGGCAAACGGTCGCTCCGCGACAATGGCTGGTTCGAGACGCTCAAGCGCGACAATGTCGAGCTTAACAATGACGGCATCGACCATATCGAGGCCAATGCGATCGTCGACAAGGCCGGCAGGCGCACGCCGGTGGACGTGATCATCTGGGCAACGGGTTTTCACGCCAGCCGGATGATCTATCCGATGGAGGTCGTCGGCGCGCATGGAAAATCTCTGCGCGAACTCTGGGGCGATGACGACCCGCGCGCCTATCTCGGCATCTGCGTGCCGGACTTCCCGAATTTCTTCATAACCTACGGTCCCAATACCAATCTCGCCCATGGCGGCAGCATCATCTTCCAGGCCGAATGCCAGGTGCACTACATCGTCGAATGCCTCGAAATGCTGCTGGAGCGCGGCGACGCGGCGATGGAATGCACCAGGGCGGCGCACGACGCCTATAACGAGAAACTGGACGCGATATTGAACCGGATGGTCTGGACCAATGAGGGGGTCACCAACTGGTACCAGAACAAGCGCGGACGGGTGACCACCAATTCTCCCTGGAAACTCGTGGAATATTGGGAACTGACGCGAAAACCCGACCCCGAAGCCTTCGAATTTATTGGCGAGGACGCGTGAAATGCAGGAACAACCAGACAAGTCCTATATGCTGATAGGCACCTGGAAACTGGTCAACATCGAAAACCGCGATGCGGACGGCAATATTCTGCGCTCCTCCTACGGGCCGAAGAAGATGGGGCTTATCAGCTTCAACGACGATCAACGCATGATGGTCGTGATCCAGGACGGCCGCGAACACCGGCCGTCCACAAGACCGCGCGAATATTCATCCTATGCCGGTACCTATCGCTTCGACGGCGAGACGCTGGTGACGCGGGTCGATTGCTCGACGGTGCCCGACCGGATGGATACCGATCAGGTGCGCCCGGCGCGCTTCGAGGGCATGCGGCTGGTGCTGACCGCGCCGCCTGCCACATTCGACGGCGTTGTTAACTATCGTAATCTCACCTGGGAGAAGATACACTAGACTGATGGCGGAAAGATCGGAATGCTCCGCCGTCGATACATGCGCACTTTCAGGGCAATGGATCGCCGCACTGCGTTGGAGGACGCGCGGCGATCGGCATCCGGTACCCGCGAGCGGGTGCGGCTGAGAATGCGAGCGGGGTTCAAGGGAGGAAAACATGAACTCTTATCTGCCGGTCAATTCCGTTCTGCGTTCGCTTGAGGTTCTGAAGATCCTCAACCGCCAGCGGGTTTCGTCCGTCGATCATATCCACCGGGTATCGGGTCTGCCGAAACCGACGGTGGTGCGTCTTCTCGAAACGCTGATCGAAGCGGGCTATGTTTCCAAAAGGGAGAGCGACAAGGGCTATCGCGTCACCTCGCAGGTGGCAGCGTTGAGCTGCGGATTTCATGGCGCGCCGCTGGCGGTGGAGGCGGGGCGGCCCTGGGCGCAGGAACTGACCCGCGTGCATAAATGGCCGGTCGCGATCGCCGTGCCCAACGGCAATGCGGTGATGGTCTGCGACACCACCTGCGGGGAAAGCCCGATGGCGCCCTATCACGCGCTGATCTACAAGCGCATGGGGCTGGTGACGACCGCGCTCGGTCGCGCCTATCTCGCCTTCTGTCCGCCGGAGGAGCGCCGCCTGACGATGCAGTTGCTGAAGAATTCCTCCCATCCCGACAGCGAGATCATGGAACTCTCCGACATGGTGGATCACGTGATCCGCGTGACCCAGAAAATGCGGTTCGCCGAACGCATCGGCGTCAAGGCCTCGGAGCCATCCTCCAGCGTCGCCGTGCCGATCTACGGGCATGACGAGGGCAAGATTCTCGCCACGATCGGGATGACCTATTACACGCGGGCGGTGCGCCGTGAGGATGTCCTCAAACGGTATGTGCCCCAGTTGAAGGCTGCCTCCGCCGCGATCACGGAAAGCATCAAACGCATGAGCAACGCGCTCGATACCGAAAGAGCGGAATGGCCGGGCGACGTTCCCGCCAGAAACGGCGAGGCCGAGCCGGTTGCCATCGGCGCCTGAAGCATATCGTGCCTTGGCCGCTCCCGGTTTTCATGCGGGCGAGTTTCATGGCGTGAAATGCGTGGGGCTGCCGCTGGCGCAGCCCTCTGCTTCCTCTACTCTCCCGCTTCAAGCCTTGACTGGCGCGCCTGCCGGAAGTGGAAAGGCGCTTCGGCTTTCACTGGAGGAAATGGCAAGCCGACCGTCGGGCGACTGTATTCGGAGGAGCAGGCCTCAGGGCCGCAGGAGGAGAAAAAAATGTTTCAGAAGCTCTCGATCATCGCCGGATTGGCCTTGATGCCGGCATCGGCCGTTCTGGCCGACGATGTCAAATTGCCGAGCACGATTGCCGTCACCGCGGCCGATGTCGGCGGAACGTCCTATAACCAGGCGATCGCCATCGGCAAGGCGCTGCAGGACGCCTATGGCGTTTCTCTGCGTGTGGTCGGCACCGGCAATCCGCAGGCCAAGGTGGCGCCGGTGCGCGATGGCCGCATGCCGTTCTCGATTGCCGGCAGCGACGTGTTCTTCGCGTTCGAGGGGGTGGATGACTACGCCTCGCCGGATTGGGGGCCGCAGGATCTGCGCGCCGTCAGCCTCGTCGGCGGCGACAATTGCCTGACCTATGTCGTGGCTGGCGATGCCGGCATTGAAACCATGGCGGATTTCAAGGGCAAGCGCATTCCCTGGGTCGTCGGCTCCAGCCCGCTTCAGGCCAATGCCAAGGCGATGCTGGCCTTCGGCGGGCTTACGATCGACGATGTCACGCTGGTTGAAATGCCAAGCTATGGCGCGGCGATCGACGCCATGATCAACGGCCAGGTGGACGGCGTGACAACCGTCAGCACCGGCGGGCTTGTCGAAAAGGCGGTCGCCGGACCCCGCGGCGTGAAATACGTCGCCTATCCGCATGACGATGCCGAGGGTTGGGAGCGGATGCGCGCGGTCAATCCGCATTTCGCCAAGCGGGTCGCGACCCAGGCGGCGGGCGGCCTCAAGGAGCCGCTGGAATGCATCGGCGTGCCCTATCCCGACGTCATCACCTATTCCGAGGATGACAACCTCGTCTACAATTTCACGCGGGCGCTGATCGATCAGGTCGATGTCTATTCCAAGGCTGATCCGAGCACGGCCGGCTTTGCCGCCGACAAGCAGATGTTCGAGTGGACGGTTCCCTATCATGAGGCTTCGATCAAGGCCTATAGGGAGGCGGGCGTGTGGACCGACGAACTCGACGCCCACAATGACGCGCTTCTGGCGCGCGCCGCCGTGCTCGCCGATGCCTGGGCGACGACCGAGGATATTCGCGGCGATGCCGACTTTCAGGCAAAGTGGATGAAAATCCGCGCGGAGGCCCTGCAGGCGGCGGGCATGCCGGCCTATTTCCAGTAGACGAAAGCGCGATATGTCCGACACTACAGTCAAGAACGATGTTTCGGGCGGGGACACGGTCTCCGCCAGAGAACTCGGCGGCCCGGCGCGCTGGATAGCCCGGCTTGCAACGGTGGCGCTGATCGTGCTGTCGATCAACCAGGCCTTCAATATCAGTTCGCGCTTGGGCTATACGCTGATCGAGCAGCAATATCTCTATACCGTGCTGTTCCTGACGATACCCGTCGCCTTCCTGCTTTTCCCGATGCGGGCAAGCCAGGCAAAGCGCGGGCCGACGATCATCGACTGGGTTCTCGCGGGCCTCTCGGCCGCCTGCTTCGTGTTCTTCATCTATTACGCCTATTCGATCATCCGCTATGGCTGGGAGATGATGCCGCCCTTCAACACGGTCGTTGTCGGCGCGGTGCTGTGGGTTCTGGTGATCGAGGCTGCGCGTCGGGCCGGCGGCATGGTTCTGGCCGTCATTGTGCTGTTCTTCTCCGCCTATCCGCTTTTCGCCGACAAGCTGCCCGGGCCGATCTCGGCCTTTGCCTCGCCGTTCGAGTATGTCGCGGCCTATCACGCCATGTCGCTCGAGAGCATGATGGGGATACCGCTCCGGGCCTTTGCCAATCTGGTCTTCGGCTTCATCCTGTTCGGCGTGGCGCTGGAGCATACCGGCGCAGGGCGGTTCTTCATCAATCTCGCCTTCGCCCTGCTCGGCCATGTGCGCGGCGGGCCGGCCAAGGTGGCGATCATGTCGAGCGGGCTGATGGGCTCGCTTTCGGGCAGCGTCGTCACCAATGTGCTGACCACCGGGGTGATGACGATCCCGGCGATGAAGCGCTCGGGCATGAAGGGCGTCACCGCCGCTGCGATCGAGACCTGCGCCTCCACCGGCGGCGTGCTGATGCCGCCGGTCATGGGCGCTGCCGCCTTCGTGATGGCGAGTTTCCTGCAAGTTTCTTATTCGACGATCGCGCTCGCCGCGGCCATACCCGCGCTACTCTATTTCTTCGGCCTGTTCATCCAGATCGATGCGCGGGCCGCGCGCGACGGGCTCAAGGGCCTGCCTGAGGCGGAACTGCCCAACCTCAAACAGACGCTGAAGGAAGGCTGGCACCACAGCTTTGCGATCATTTTGCTGGTCTTCATGCTGCTGGTCATGCGCCAGGAATCGCTCGCGCCCTATTATGCGACCGCTATCCTGCTGATCATCAACCAGATCGTCTCGAAGGACGGGCGCTGGGGCAGGAAAGAGGTCTTGGCCTTCATAGATGGCAGCGCGCATCTGTTTTCCAATCTTGCCGCGATCCTTGCCGGCGTGGGCATGATCGTCGGCGGTCTGTCGATGACCGGGCTTGCCGGCACGCTGGTGAACGACCTGCTGTTCATCGCTGGCGGCAACCCTTACGTGCTGCTGATTATGGGCGCGGTCACCAGCCTCGTGCTCGGCGTCGGCATGCCGTCCACGGCCTGCTACATCTTCCTCGCCATCATGCTGGCGCCGGCGCTGATCCAGGCCGGGCTGGAGCCGATCGCGGTGCATCTGTTCATCTTCTATTGGGGCATGCTGAGCTATATCACGCCGCCGCTTGCGCTTGGCGCGTTTGCGGCCGCCTCGGTTGCCAAGACGCCGCCGATGCAGACCGGCTATGAATCGATGAAGATCGGCTCGGTGATCTATTTCATCCCGTTCTTCTTCGTACTTGATCCCGGTCTGGTTCTGGTCGGGCACTGGCAGAACATCGTGTTTTCCAGCGCGCTCGCCGTGTTCGGCGTTTTCATCTTCGCCGGCGCAATTCAGGGCTATCTGGCGGGAATCGGACCTCTGTTCACGAGAACGCCGGCGGGACTGTTGTTGCGGGTGCCTATCCTCGTGGGCGCGGTATTGATCGCCCTGCCGGGCGAGGCCATTCCGGGCGTCAGCGATGTAGAACTGCTGATCGCGGGACTGGCGCTGATCGCGCCGATCCTGACCGCGGCATTTATCCTGAACCGCAGGACGGCTGTCGCCGCCGCCTGAAGCGTCCCAAAGACCTCAAACGCCGGATTATTGCGCGTGAGAGGGCAACGGGCTAAGAGTTTCGGCCGGGTCGCCGGAGACGATCGTTTTTTGCGCTTGCAGCGAGATCGCCGGTCCCGCCTTTGCCGGGCGCGCTTCAGAACGGGCGGTCCGCATGCACTGTGAGGGGCAATGCCGAAGACGATAGCCAGGGTCGAGGACCTTCTCGATACACTTTCAACGTTGCCGGCCGGCGCGCGCCGGCTGGTTGCGATTGCCGGGGCGCCCGGCAGCGGCAAGTCCACGCTCGCCGACGACCTCGTCGACCGGCTCAATCGGCGTGCGCCGGGCTCGGCCGCGGTCATTCCGATGGACGGGTTTCATCTCGATGATGGGTTGCTGGAGGCGCGCGGAACGCTGTCGCGCAAGGGCGCGCCCCACACCTTCGATGTCGGCGGACTGGCGGCGATGCTCCGCCGTCTCCGCGCCAATGAGGAAGACGAAGTCATCGTTCCGCTGTTCGACAGGAAGCTCGAAATCTCCCGAGCGGGCGCGCGTGCCGTTCCCGCTTCGATACCGCTGCTGGTGGTCGAGGGCAATTATCTGCTGCTGGACGAGCCCGGCTGGCGCGATCTTCGCGCCATTTTCGACCTGACCATCAGTCTTGATGTCCCATTCGACATCCTGGAACACAGGCTGTTGCGGCGCTGGACGGATATGGGTTTTGCGCCGGAAGCTGCGCATGCCAAGGCGTATGAAAACGACCTCCCCAACGCCAGGACGGCAATTGACCGCAGCCGCCCGGCGGATATCGTCTTCCGGCCGGTTGGCTGACAGTCTTTTGGCTCAGCTCACGCCGCCAAGCAGCTTGGCGTTGCCGCCGGCCGCGGTGGTGTCGACGCAGACATGGCGTTCCTTCAGCGCGTGGCCGGCATCGGGCGCGCCCGTCACCAGCGGCAGGATCGGGCCCTTGCGGCTGGCGAGCGCCTTGCGCAGCGCCCGCGCGGTCTCCTCGTCGCCCCACCAGAGAACGGCTGAAATGCCCTCCAGATCGGCAAGGCTTTCCGGCGCGATCGCGCCGGTTGCGACGGCGGGGCGTCCGCCCTGCGCGCCGACCATGATCGCCTGTTTTCTGGCGGCCTCCTTGCCCGGGCCGAGGCAGAGCAACGGCGCGCGGGGCAGGGCGGTGAGCACGTTCGATTCGCCCGTCGGTCCCGGCAGCGTGTCCCGGAACACCCGACCTGACTCGATGGCCGCGCGCGCAATTTCGTCCCTGAGCGCTGCCGGCGACATTTCGGTGTTCCAGGCTTCGCCGGCGCTCTCGGCGTTGTGCCTGCGGAAGCGGTCTAGATAACGCGGGCCGCCCGCCTTCGGGCCGGTGCCGGACAGGCCTTCGCCGCCGAAGGGCTGGCTGCCGACGATCGCGCCGATCTGGTTGCGGTTGATGTAGATATTGCCGGCCTGGATGCGGTCGGAAACGTGCTGCACGCGGTCGTCGATCCGGGTCTGGAGGCCGAAGGTCAGGCCGTAGCCGGAGGCGTTGATGGCATCGATCACCGCGTCGATCTCGTCCGCCTCGAAGGTTACGACATGCAGGACCGGGCCAAAGATCTCGCGCTCCATATCCGCGATGCCGCCGATCCTGATCAGGGTCGGGGCGATGAAATGGCCGGTGTCGGGGGTCGTGGTGGTCTTGAGGATGCGTCCCTCGTCCTCCGCGACCGCGAGATATTCGGCAATTCCCGCCTTGGCCTCGGCATCGATGACCGGACCGACATCGGTGGAAATCTGCCATGGTCGCCCGATCCTGAGCGCATCCATCGCGCCGGTCAGCATGCGCAGGAAATGGTCGGCAATGTCCTTCTGGACATAGAGGCAGCGCAATGCCGAGCAGCGCTGGCCGGCAGACTGGAAGGCCGACTGGACGATGGCCGCGACCGCCTGTTCCGGCAGCGCCGTGCTGTCGACGATCATCGCGTTGAGGCCGCCGGTCTCCGCGATGAACGGCGCTCCGGGCGCGAGGTTTTCGGCCATGGCGCGGTGGATGATCTGCGCTGTTTCGGTGGAGCCGGTGAAGGCGACGCCGCCGACCGCCGGATTGGAGGTCAGCGCCTTGCCGACATCGCCGGCGCCCGGCAGAAGCTGCAAGACCGTCTCCGGGACGCCCGCCTCATGGAGAAGCTGGCAGGCGCGGAACGCGATCAGCGGCGTCTGTTCGGCTGGCTTGGCAAGCACGGCGTTGCCGGTTGCAAGGGCTGCCGCGATCTGGCCGGTGAAGATCGCCAGCGGAAAGTTCCACGGGCTGATGCAGGCGAAGACGCCGATCGGCGGCGCGCCCTCGGCCTGTCCGGCGTAATAGCGCAGGAAGTCGACGGCCTCGCGCAGTTCCGCAACCGCGTCGGGAAGCGTCTTGCCGGCCTCGCGGGCGAGAAGCGCGAAGATTTCGCCGAAATTCTGCTCGTAGAGATCGGCGGCCTTTTCCAGCACCTTGCGGCGGGTTGCGGCATCGGCCTCCCAGGGCCGTGCGGCAGCGCAGGCGGCGTCAACGGTCTCCGCCGTCGCCCAAGTGATCGAGCCCACGACATCATGGGTGCGGGCCGGGTTGGGCACGGACGCGGTTTCGCCGGCGGGGGCCTCTGCGGCGATCAGCGGGTTTGCCTGCCACTGGTGCGTCTCGAAGGGCGCGCGGGCCTCGTCGATCATCGCCAGCGTCGGGCGGTGGGCGAGATCGAAGCCGGCGGAATTCCGGCGCTCCGGCGCAAACAGCGCCGTGCCGGTGCGAAGCTTCGTCGGCTTTACCTTGTCGAACGGATCGGCGGCGACCGTTTCCGGCGGCACGTCCTCATCGACGATCTGGTTGACGAAGGAAGAGTTGGCGCCGTTTTCAAGCAGGCGGCGGACCAGATAGGCCAGAAGATCGCGGTGCGCGCCAACGGGCGCGTAGATCCGGCAATGGGTGTTGTGGCGCTCCTTCAGGATCGAATGCAGCGCCTCGCCCATGCCGTGGAGGCGCTGGAACTCCCAGGACTGGTTGTCGCCGGCCATATCCAGGATCGCCGCGCAGCTATGGGCGTTATGGGTGGCGAATTGCGGGTAGATCCGGTCGGTCATGCCGAGCAGCTTGCGGGCATTGGCGATATAGGAAATGTCTGTGGCGGGCTTGGCGGTGAACACCGGGAAACTGTCGATGCCCTCGACCTGCGCAAGCTTGATCTCGGTGTCCCAATAGGCGCCCTTGACGAGGCGGACCATGATCTTGCGGTCGAGGCGCGTGGCGAGCGCGTAGAGCCAGTCGATGGTCGGCCCGGCGCGCTTGCCGTAGGCCTGCACCACCACGCCGAACCCGTCCCAGCCGGCAAGCGACGGCTCGGACAGCACCGCCTCGATCACGTCCATCGACAGGCTGAGGCGGTTGGCCTCCTCGGCGTCGATATTGAGCCCGATGCCGGCGGAACGGGCAAGCTGGGCGAGCGTGCGCAGACGCGGCACGACATGATCCATCACCGTGTCGTGCTGGGCCTCCTCATAGCGCGGGTGAAGCGCGGAGAGCTTGACCGATATGCCGGGATTGTTGCGGATATCGTCTGCGGTCGCGGCCTCCGAGATCGCGCCGATCGCCCGCGAATAGGCGAGGTGATAGCGTTTCGCATCGCTTTCGGTGCGGGCGGCCTCACCGAGCATGTCGTAGCTGTAGGTATAGCCCTTTTCCTCCATGCCGGAGGCGCGCTTCAGCGCAGAGGCAATCGTCTCGCCGAGCACGAATTGCGAGCCCATCTCTCGCATCGCGCGGCCGACGGCGGTGCGGATCACCGGTTCACCGAGGCGCTTCACCGCGCCGCGCAGCGTGCTCACCACGCCCTTGTTTTCTTCCTTCAGAACGCGTCCCGTCAGCATCAGCGCCCAGGTCGAGGCATTGACCAGCGGCGAGGTGGAATGGCCCATATGCCGGCCCCAGTCCGACGGCGCGATCTTGTCCTCGATCAGCGCGTCGATGGTTTCGGCATCGGGCACCCTCAGCAGCGCCTCGGCGAGACACATCAGCGCGATGCCCTCATCAGTGGAGAGGCCGTATTCGGCGAGAAACACCTCCATCATGCCGGGCTTGGCGTGGTTGCGGATGGCGCGCACCAGATCGGCCGCGTTTTCCGAGATGCGGGCGCGATCCTCGGCGCTCAACTGAGCCTCATCGCGGAGCCGCTCGATCAGTTGCGATTCGTCGGCATAGGTGCCCGCGTCGATAGCGTTGCGCAGGTCTGCCTCATTGTTTTCTGTCATGACAATTCCCTCTGGACTACCCTATTATAATCGGTAGACGGCAGGCGTTTTGCCTGATTGATATGAAAAATATTATCGTTTCGTCTGAATTTGAGGAGTTTTCCAGTGAATCAGAGCAGTGTCGATCTCGACCGATTCGACCGCGCGATCATGAGCACGCTGGCCGAGAGCGGCCGCATCTCGATCACCGATCTCGCCAAACGCATCGGCCTGTCGAAATCGCCGACCCAGGCTCGGGTGCGCCATCTGGAGGAGGCGGGCATCATCAGGGGGTATCGCGCCATCCTCGATCCCATTCAACTGGGTCTCGACTATGTCGCCTTTGTCGAGGTGAAGCTGTCTGATACGCGCGAAAAGGCGCTGTCGGAGTTCAACAAGGCGGTGGTCGGGCTCGTCGAGGTCGAGCAGGTGCACATGATCGCGGGACGCTTCGATTATCTGCTGAAAATCCGCACCGCCTCGATGCGATCCTACCGACGGGTGCTCGCCGAACGGATTTCGACGCTGCCGCATGTGGCCTCGACCTCGACCTATATGGCGATGCAATCGGTCAAGGAAAACGGGATAGCGGAGGCGGTTTGACTGCTTTATCCGCCGCGGATCGACGAGCGCCATACGAGTTCGGCATGCAGCGTCACGGTCGGGCTGGCAGCGGGCGCGGAATGCGGGGCGGAGAGCCAGTCGACCGCCTGTTGGGCGATCTGGTCCACCGGCTGGTCGAAGGTCGTGAGGTCGTAGGATTCCCAGCCGGCCTGCTCGATATTGTCGAAGCCCGCGACGCAAAGCTGATCGGGGACCGACAGCGAAAACTGGTTGCGCGCCGCATCCATGAAGCCGCAGGCGAGCAGGTCCGTGGCGCAGAACACGCCATCCGGCCGGTCCTTGCGGGTGAGCAGGCGCTGGGCAAGGGTGCGGCCCGCGCCATAGGCCGTCTGGCCGTAGCGCTCGACGATCACCTCGATGCCCTCGGCCTGACCGGCGGCCAGGAAGCCGCGCTCGCGCGCCAACAGGCTCGGCGTCATCGAGGCCGAATTGGCAAAGGCGAGGCGGCGGCAGCCGGCGCGCAGGAAGGCGGTCAGGATCCGCCGCGCGGCCTCGTCATTGTCGAAATTGATCCTCAGCGGGCCTTCCTGATCGTCATCGCGGTTGATCAGCACCAGCCGCTGGCCGTTGCGCAGACAGAGCTGGACGATCGACTTGTCCGGCAGGCCCGAGAGAATGATGGAGGCATCCGCCCGGTAGCTGATCGCCTGGCGCAACGCCTTGTCGGCGCTGCCGTCGGAACGGTCGGTGTTGACCAGCATGGCGATCTTGCCGCGATCCTGCAGTTTCTGGGTAATGGCGCTGACGAGCGCCGAACGATAGGGGGTGGCGACCTCGGAGGCGATCAGGCAGACGATCCCACTTTCATTGCGCATCAGCCCGCGGGCGAGATGGTTGACGTGGTAGCCGAGCTCCTCGGCCGCCGCCATCACCTTGCGGCGCGTTTCCGCCGAGACGCTGGCGCCCGGCGTGAACGTGCGCGAGACGGCGGAGCGGGAAACACCGGCGCGGCGGGCGACTTCCTGCGCGCTGACAAATTCTTTCTCGGCCATCATTCCCCCTCGACAACCTCATTCTGCTTCGGAATGCACTGTTGTGCAACAAAGCCTTTATGAAGTTTTTGCGACAGAGCGTTGACTTTCGAGAGTGGACAAAGCGCATGTTGCACGCCTTTGCAGCGGCGTGCGCTGTGTTCCCTGTTCGATGGCGGTAGCGCGGAGCGCCCGGCGCTCAGCCGACTGCGATCGTCTTCTGCTCCTTCACCGCACGCACGGCCGCATCCGCAAGCGCCAGCGCCATCAATCCGTCCGCGATCGAGGGCGAGGGGGCGGTGTCGTTTTCGATGCTGTCGATGAAGGCGGAGATTTCCGCGGCATAGGCGGCGGTGTAGCGGGTCATGAAGAAATCATGCAGCGGCGGGCGGGTGTATCCGTCCTTGTTGGCGATCTCGATCGAGACCGGGCGCTGGTTTTCGGCCGACACCGAGCCGAGCGAGCCCAGCACCTCGATGCGCTGGTCGTAGCCATAGGCCGCACGGCGCGAATTCGAGATCACGCATTGGCGGCCGCTTGCGGTGGCGAGCACCAGGCTTGCGCTGTCGTAATCGCCGAGTTCTCCGATTTCCGGGTTCACCAGCACGGACGCCGTGCCGGAAACGGTCGCGATCTCCTCGCCAAGCAGGAAGCGGGCCATGTCGAAATCATGGATGGTCATGTCGCGGAACATGCCGCCCGAGACCTTGATATATTCCGCCGGCGGCGGGCCGGGGTCGCGGCTCACGATCGTCATCATTTCGACATCGCCGATCCGGCCATCG
>NZ_DEPM01000005.1:29005-43609 GCF_002358775.1 Martelella sp. UBA3392 | reverse complement strand
TGGGATGGCGCCTGCTTCGTCTTCGACGAGCGCGTGTCCGTCACCCATGGCCTCAAGGAAGGCGAGCACGAACTCTGCCACGCCTGCCGCCATCCGGTCACGCCCGAGGACAAGCTTTCCGCCGACTACGAGGAAGGCGTTTCCTGCCCGCATTGCGCCGACAGCTATTCCGCGGCCGACCGCGCCCGCTTCCGCGAACGCCAGCACCAGATTGCACTGGCGAAAGCCCGCGGCGCGCGCCATCTCGGCGCGTAAGGTGTCTTCCAGGACGCTGGGCAAGGGCCAGGCCGGCTCCGGATTTACCCGTCTTTAATCATGAATGGTTAGGTTCGGCGTCAACAATCAAGCAAGACGGTCGGCATCATGCGTTTTCTGGCAAAATCCCTGGCAGTTTCGGCAGCAGCGCTGCTTTCGGCCTGTTCGACATTTTCTTTCCTGCCGGGCTCTTCCGATCCGATCCCCACGCCGATCGCCGCCAATCCGGCATCGCTCCGGATCGCGGTTCTGGCGCCCGAGGAATTCCGGCTGCCCAAGGGCGAGGTCGAACTGACCGTCTATCAGCGCGGCGCGGGTGGCGATATCAGCCAGGACTATACGCTGGTGAATGCCGATTCCGAGAAGGTCGATGCCGCCGTGGCCGAGTTCCGCAAGCCGGGGCAGGTGGTGACGCTGCTGAGATTGGCGCCCGCCGACGCGTTGCGCCTGCGCGACCAGCAGGAGCAGATGGCGGCCGCGCGCGGCGCCGGCAGCGCCAAGCCGGGCTTCGAGGTTGACCTCGATTCCACCTGCTGGAACGGCGCCATGGTGGCGCCCGTCGTGCCGCTCGATGTGCTGATCAGGGCGGATTCCGACGGGGAATTCCATCCGCTGCTGTCCGATATCGATATTTTCGGACTGATGAACCGGCCGGAAGACTCGCGCCTGAAGAAGTGCTCCTGAGGCTTCGATTTCTCTCTTGAGAACGATTTGAACGCTCAGTCCCGATGTTCGCGGGCAAGGGCGTCGATCGCGCGTTCCATGCCGGGGCGGATCGCGACCATCAGCGTGGCATAGCCTTCCTCGACCGGCCAGAAGCGCTCCGCCAGATAGGGGCCGACGCCCGGTGCCGCGCGGGTGACCGCGATATTGGCGTCGCGGGTGTTCCATTCCGTCAGCCGCATGATCAACTGCTCGTCAACGGCTTCATGTTCCATGTCGGGCCGCACGAAGACCTGCCAGATCCATGCTTCGCCCGATGTAACTGGCTGGATCGCCGCGGCAATCATCTCGCCGGCGAGATAAAGCGCGTGAATGCGAAGCTGGTCGTTGCGGCCAAGCTTCTTGGCCGTGGGGAGCAGCGCTGCAAACCGGGACCGGTCTTCCGCGATGGTCGTCGTGAGCGCTGAAAGCTCGTCCAGCATCAGCGCGGTTTCGGATGGGTTGCGGGCGATGTGATAGCCGATCTTGCCGCGCGCATTCAGCGCTTCCCACTTTGTAAGATTCGCCTGCCAGGCCTCGCGCTCGCCGGGCGTCAGCGCGGCGCTGGCGGGATCGATCCGGCCCGACAAGGCGCGCCGGCGGCGGGCATGGGTCACCCGGAAGGCAAGGCCGCGGGCGGCGGCCACCGCGCGGGCGAAGCGCATGAACGCGCCATCGGCCAGGAGATGCGGAAACACGGCAATGCCCGGCAGGTTGACGAGCGAACCGGCAAGCGCTTCGAACAGCTGGTCGAGCGTTGCCATCGGGCGGTGGCGCGAGATCAGCGGCGCGTGATAGCCGATATCGCCGATCGCATGGGCGAGCAGATGCGAGCCGTTACCGCGCACCGAAAAGGTCATCAGCGCGGTGAGATTGTCATCGCCGTCGCCATCCTCCATCAGCGCGACCCTCAGCAGCGAGTGGCGCTCGCCGAGCGCCGGCAGCAGGAAGGCGGGGGTCTGGAAGATGTTGCGCTCGATCGCGGCTTCCGCCAGCCGGTCCATGGCCGGCTCCATATGGTCGGGGGCCTGCGAATAGAGCGAGAATTCGCCGCCGCTTCTGACCTCGAGGCGGATATCGGGAACCGCCTTGCCGGGCTGGACGACGGAAAGCTTGGATTTGAGGCGGGCCGGCGGGCGCTGGCCAAGGTCCTTGCGTATGATGCTCATGGCCGCGCCCCTTTCGGCCGGCGGCCGAAGCGCGATGCGCGCGGCATGTCCGGCGAGACGGGCAGCTGTGGGGGGCCTGAACGCATGGATACTGAACTCTTACAAACGCACTTAACAAGGGATAACCGGTTTCGGTTAACAAAGCGTTGGCCATGGCTGCGCGAAACCGGCCTTGCAATTTTGGCCGATACGGGCAGACTGTCTTGTAAGTGTCATGTTTGCGAAGCGGAGACGCCATGGCTGACAAGCCGGAAACGCAACGCGGCCGGGCTGCCGCCAACGCCAATGTGGTGGAGCTCAGCCAATATCGCGCCGGCCAGAAGGCCGAGCCCCTGCCGGTCACCTTCCACCGGCGCGAACTGGACGCGATCCTCTGGATCTACGGCCGCATGGTGGGCGAGGGCGAGTGGCGCGACTATGCGCTGGATCACCTGAAGGACAAGGCGGTGTTCTCGGTGTTCAAGCGCGCCGGCGAAATGCCGCTCTACCGGATCGAGAAAAACCCCAAACTCGCCGCCCGGCAGGGCGCCTTCTCGGTCACCAATACCGCCGGCATGGTGCTCAAGCGCGGCCACGACCTGAAACAGGTGCTGAAGGTCTTCGACCGGAACCTGAAGCTGGTCGAAAAATAGACCTGATGCCGCCCTTCGCTGGGCGTGGCCGGGGACGACATCCGCAAAAGGAATGGTCTTTCGAAAAAGAGCCGGATTGTGCTCTGGTCTTCAGGCTGCTGATAAACCCGTCCCTTTTGCGGACGTCATCCTCGGGCTTGACCCGAGGATCTAATCACCCCTCTATGCGAGCGGAGTCTGCGGTCAGTAAGGTGCAGTTCTTCCTGCCTTTTTTATACCCGGAACGCTTGTCGCGCGGGTAAGTGCTTAGACCCTCGGGTCAAGCCCGAGGGTGACGAAAGAGGGAGGGGCGGCTTTGTCAAAAAAAACAAGGCCGGGAGCGTGCCCCGGCCTCCTGTTCGCGGCAACGCCTCAGTGGGCGTCTTCCATTTCCTTTTCGGGCTCAGGCGACTTGGCGGCCTGCAGCTCCTGGACGGCCTTCTCCGGATCGGCGGGGAAGGCGTCGTCGGTGACCTTGCCTTCGAGCAGGTCGATCGCATATTTCAACTGCACGTCGTCCTCGGTCTCGCGCGGCACATAGGCAACCGAGCCGGAGCCCTCTTCGGTTTCCGCGTCACCCTGGATATGGCCGCGCAGCGCCGATTCGCCTTCCGGACGGATCAGTCCCTCGAGGTCTTCCGGCAGCACCTGCTCGACAACGATGTCGGGGCTGATGCCGGTGCCCTGGATCGAGGTGCCGGACGGAGTGTAGTAGAGCGCCGTCGTCAGCCGGAGCGAGCCTTCGGAACCGAGCGGAACGATGGTCTGGACCGAGCCCTTGCCGAAGGTGCGGGTGCCGACCAGCGTCGCCCGCTTCAGGTCCTGCAGCGCGCCGGCGACGATCTCGGATGCCGAGGCGGAGCCGCCATTGACGAGTACGACCAGCGGCTTGCCGTCGGTGAGATCGCCGGGACCGGCATCGAAGCGGCGGGTCTCGCTGGAATTGCGGCCGCGGGTGGAAACGACTTCGCCCTCGTCGAGGAAGGTGTCGGCCACGGCGACGGCCTGGTTCAGGAAGCCGCCCGGGTTGAGGCGGAGGTCGAGAATATAGCCCTTGAGCTGGTCCTCCGGCACTTCCTTCTTGATCTCGTCAATCGCCTCGACCAGGCTTTCGTCCAGCTTCTCGTTCATGAAGGTGGTCAGCCGGATATAGCCGATATTGTCGTTTTCGACGCGCCATTTGACCGACTGCACCGGAATGATGCCGCGCACGATCGTCATCTCGATCGGCTTGGCCACGCCGTCGCGGATGATGGTGACGTCGATCGGTTCGCCGACCTCGCCGCGCATGCGGTCGACCGCGTCGTTGAGCGACATGCCGCGCACGCTTTCGCCGTCGATCTCGACGATCTTGTCGCCGGCCAGCACGCCGGCATTGGAAGCGGGCGTGTCGTCGATGGGCGCAACCACCTTGACGACGTCATCCTCCATCGTCACCTCGATGCCAAGCCCGCCGAATTCGCCCTTCGACTGGTCGCGCATCTCCTCGGATTCCTCGGCCGTCATATAGCTCGAATGCGGATCGAGCCCGCTCAGCATGCCGTTGATCGCATCCTGGATCATCTTCTGTTCGTCGGGCGGCGAGACATACTGGCTGCGCACCCGTTCGAACACGTCGCCGAACAGCGACATTTCGCGGTAGGTCGAATCGTCGCCGGCCGCGCGCGCCGGTATGTCGGCCGAAACCAGAATGCCGGTCGCCGCGGCGCCCAGTGCGGCGCCTGCCAGCAGAAGCGTTGCCCTACGTATCATTGCGTGCCTTTCCATCAATATTGTCCACCCACCAGGGTTGAGAATCGACCGGCTTCCCATTGTGTCGGAACTCAATGTAGAGCGTCGGTCTGTCCGTTTCCAGCGCCATTGTCGCGGCGCTCGCGATCCGTCTCGTGCCCATCTCGGCCAGCGGCTCGCCCGAGAATATGAAATCGCCCTGGCGAACCTTGAGGTCATCCATGCCGGTCATGACGATATGGTACCCGTCGCCGACATTGAGGATGACCATCTCTCCGTAGCTTCTGAAGCGCCCGGCGTAAACCACCGTCGCGTCTGCGGGGGCGCTGACGAGCGCGCCGGGCCGCGCGGCAATGGTGATTCCGGTCGCCGTATGGCCCGTTCCGTCCGGATCGCCGTATCGGCGCATGGTTTCGCCCGAAACCGGCAGGATAAGGCGACCTTTCAGATCAGAGAATGGATATGCAGGCGTAATGCGGTTTTTATCGGGCGTTGACGAAAGCGCGCGCTGACGCGCCTCGATCTGCTGCGCCTCGGTCATCTGGCGGCGCTTTTCGGCTTCCTGTCGCGCCAGAAGGGCGGCGTTGCGGGCGGAGGTGATGTCGGTTTCCAGGCTGGAGATCAGGCCGTTGAGGTCGGTCGCGCGGGCTGCCAGTAGTTCGGCCTGGCGACGTTCCGCTTCGAGCTTTTCCGCGCTGGTCTCGCCGGCCTTTTCATTTTCGGCGATCAGCAGGTCCATGCGTCGGCTCTCCTCGGCAAGGCTGTCGAGATCGCCGGCAAGCCCGTCGCGGGCCTGCTGCTGTTCGGCCTTGACTGCCCGCAGCGATGTAAGGTCGGCAAGCACCGCCTCCATCCGCGCCCGCATCTCCGGCACCACGCCGTTCAGCAGAATGGCGCTTCTGACGGAATCGAGCGCATCGCCGGGGGCGACCAGCAGGGCAGGGGGCGGATCGCGTCCCATGCGCTGGAGTGCCGCCAGCACATCGGCCAGCACATCGCGCTCGGCATTGAGCGAGGCCTTCAGCGCCTCTTCCTGGTCTGAAAGTTCAGAAAGCCGGGTTTCGGCCGCGGCAATCTGCTCCTCCAGCTTGCGGCGGCGCTCGGCCGAGGCCACGAGCGCCTCCTTCAGGCTTGCCGTATCGCCGGAAAGCGCATCGATCTCGGCCTCAAGCGAGGCGATCTTTTCCTTGGAAAGCGCGATCGAGTTTTCGATCTGGTCGAGCTCGACCGCCTTTTCGGAACGTTCGGTTGAAAGCTTGTCGACGAGCTCGGTCGAGCCGGCAGTCGGCTCCTGCGAGACGGCGATCGCGGGCAAGGCCCAGGCGGCAATGCCGCAGGCGAGGAGGATCCGCAATGATCTGGTTGACGCCATGTCCGTTTCCGCGCGAGGAAAAGTGGATTTAGATCGCGGACAGATTAACGAAATAACAACGATGCAAGAACACACAAAATTTTGATGAATCAGGCGCGGTGATAGGGATGGCCCGATAGAAGGGTCACGGCGCGGTAGAGCTGTTCGGCAAGCAGTATCCGCACGATCTGGTGGGGCCATGTCATCGCGCCGAAATTGATGACGAGGTCGGCGCGTTCGGAAAGCGCCGGATCTAGCCCGTCGGCGCCGCCGATCGCGAACATCATTTCGCGCTTTCCGGCGTCGCGGTATTTTTCGATCTGACCGGCAAAACCGACGCTATCGAAGGATTTGCCGGTTTCATCGAGCAGCACCAGCACGGTTTCGGGCGAGATCGCGGCCTCAAGTGCTGCCGCCTCCTCGCGCTTGCGGGTGGCGGCGTTGCCGGCGCGGCTTTCATTGACCTCGATGACCTTGGAAAAATCGAGCCCCTGCGCCTTGCCGGTCTTCTTCAGCCGGTCGAGATAGCGGGCGACAAGCTCTTTCTCCGGGCCGGATTTCAGGCGGCCGACCGCGAAAATGCCGATCTGCATATGCTTTTCTTTCGGCCCGCAACAACCGCGTCGCGCAGTGCGTCCTGCACCGCGCGGTCCGTTCGGGCAGTTCACGCCGGCCAGCAGCAGAGTGGCTGCTAGTGCAGGCGTGCCTCGTTCATTTCAGGCGCCGACCACATCTTCTCGATATTGTAGAATTCGCGGACTTCCGGCCGGAACACATGGACGATCACGTCGCCGGTGTCGATCAGCACCCAGTCTCCGGACTCCTGGCCCTCGACCTTGGGCGTGCCCGCGCCCGACTGTTTGATGTCCTTGACCAGATGATCGCAAATCGCCATCA
This sequence comes from Martelella sp. UBA3392, assembly GCF_002358775.1. NCBI lineage: Bacteria > Pseudomonadati > Pseudomonadota > Alphaproteobacteria > Hyphomicrobiales > Aurantimonadaceae > Martelella > Martelella sp. UBA3392. The sequence goes on along the minus strand of NZ_DEPM01000005.1, from coordinate 36,893 downwards.
CATGACGGTTCGAGCGCCCGGAGACAACCACCATATGGTCGCCGAGAGCCGATTTTCCGCGAATGTCGATGGTGACGATATCTTCTGCCTTTGAATCCTCAAGGCTGGCGAGGACGGTGGCAAGAGCCTCATCGGCGGCATAGGCGTCGCTTCTGCTGCTCTGCGGCGCGGTATCCGCGCCCTTCGCGTGCAATGTTGTCAGGGTTCTTCCTTTCATCCGGACCAAGCACGAATGCGACTCGTCACTCCGGCGGGCCGCTGGCTATAAAGGTGATGCCAAAGGCAGACTGTTGCAAGGGTTTTCCTGCGCAAATTTGCGCGGCGACGTCAGGGAAGGATACCGAAGGCGACCGCCGCGGCGTCGTCGCTGACCTTGTAGCGCGGGAATTTCTCGCCCTCCGGGTCGTCGATACGCTCGATCCGCCGCAATTTCTCAAGTAGCGGCTGGAGGCCATCGCGAAAGGCCGCGTCGATCAGGCCGGCGGGTGACAAGGCGTCGTAATTGTCGCAAAGGGCGGCAAAGCCATCCGAGCACAGCAGGCCGCGCACCGGCGCTTTCAGGCCGCAATCTTCACGGACGATATGGTCCGCCGCCTCCGGCACGAGGCCGAGCGTGAAGACATGTCCGTCCGGCGTGTTCTGGCGGGCGCGGCCGGCGCGCAGCATCGCCATGGTCTCGGCATCGCTGGCGATATCGGCCGCGCCCCGGAAGCCGCCGATGCGTTGGAGATGGGCGCGGGCGGCGGCGATTTCCTTCGCGCGATTGCCCTTCAGCGCAGTGGTTTCGAACACATGGCCGGCCGCGTCCTGAAGAAACAGCCTGCAATCGCCGAGCCCATAGGTGACGAGGCGGTCGCTCTCGATCCTGAGCATCTGGAAGGCGGCGGCGGGCCACATATGGCGCGGAAGGTCATTCGTGCTGGCGGCGGCGTGATAGAGGTCACGCGCCGAGGCGTTGATCGCGGCGACGGTCTCGGCAACGGGCCGGTCTGCAGCGTCGGCGAACATCCGCGCCGCATGGGCGGCGAGCCAGGCGGCGTCGCCCTCGGCCATCACCTCTCGCTCGCCGATGCCGGTCGCGCCGTCGATGACGAATACCGAATTGGCGGTCCAGCCATAGCGGTCGTCGCTCGCCCCGCCAAGCTTGCCGGGATCGGTGATGTCGGCGACGATCTCGAGCTTCATCTTTTGCTTTCCTGTCTGAGCGCGGTCGAGGAGACGGCCGAACGCGGGCCGTGGATGAAGGTCCAGGCCGGCGGCTTCATCCGCGGCAGCGCTCTCGCCGCGCGTTCGGGAACCCGGGCCTTGTCGAGCGCGCGCGCCGCCTTGGAGGAAAGATAGGTCAGCGTCGCGCCGGGCCGGTCGATGACGGCGATCGGCAAGGTGGCCGCGATCCGCCGCCATTCCTGCCAGCGGTGGAAATCGCCGAGATTGTCGGCGCCCATGATCCAGACGAAGTGCACAGCCGGGTTGCGGCGAATGATATGGCGGATGGTGCGGGCGGTATAGGCCGTGCCGAGCGTCTTTTCGATCGCCGTCACCCGGATGCGCGGATCGCCGGCCATGGTGTCCGAAAGCGCCAGCCGCTCGGCAAGCGGGGCAAGACCATTGCCGCTTTTCAACGGATTGCCGGGCGTGACCAGCCACCAGAGCTGGTCGAGCCCGAGCCGCTGGAGCGCAAGCTTCGCCACCAGCAAATGGCCCTCATGCGGCGGATTGAACGAGCCGCCGAACAGGCCGACCGTCATGCCGGGCTGAAGATGCGGCATGACGAGGTGGCGGCGCGCGATCTCCGTCAAGCCGTCAGGCCCGCGTCTGGCCGCTGCCGCGCACCAGATATTTGAACGAGGTGAGCTGCTCAACGCCGACCGGACCACGCGCATGCATCTTGCCGGTGGCGATGCCGATCTCGGCCCCCATGCCGAACTCGCCGCCATCGGCGAACTGGGTCGAGGCGTTGTGCAGCAGGATCGCGGAATCGATCTCGTTGAAGAAGCGGGCGACGACCTCCGGATCCTCGGCGATCACCGCCTCGGTGTGGTGCGAGGAATATTTTCCTATGTGTTCGATCGCGCCGGAAATGCCGTCGACCAGCTTCACCGCGATGATCGCGTCGAGATATTCCGTGGTCCAGTCGTCTTCGCTGGCCTCATCGCGGCCCCTTGCATAGTCGATCATGTCGTGGTCGACGCGCACCAGGCAGCCTTTGGCTTCCAGCGCCTCGATCAGCGGGGTCGCAAACTTATCGGCAGCCGCGCGGTCGATCAGCAGCGTTTCGGCGGCCCCGCAAATGCCGGTGCGGCGCATCTTGGCGTTGACGACGATCTCGCGCGCCATGTCGAGATCGGCGGATTTGTCGACATAGATATGGCAGAGCCCTTCCAGATGGGCGAAGACCGGCACCCGCGCCTCCGACTGCACGCGCGCGACGAGGCTCTTGCCCCCGCGCGGCACGATCACGTCGATATTGCCGGAAAGGCCGGCGAGCATCTCGCCGACGGCGGCGCGATCGGTGGTCGGCACGATCTGGATCGCGTCTTCCGGCAGGCCGGTCTTTCTGAGACCGGCGGCCAGCGCTTCATGGATCGCGCCGGAGGATTGCGCCGAATCCGAGCCGCCGCGCAGGATCACGGCGTTTCCGGCCTTCAGGCACAGCGCGCCGGCATCCGCCGTCACATTGGGGCGGCTTTCGTAGATCACGCCGATAACGCCGAGCGGCGTGCGCACCCGCTCGATCTTCAGCCCGTTGGGCCGGTCCCATGCCGCGATGACGTCGCCGACCGGGTCATCGAGCGCGGCAATCGCGCGGATGCCGTCGGCCATCGCCTTGATCCGCTCCGCGTTCAGCTCCAGCCGTTCGATGAACGAGCCGGCGACGCCGTTTTCCTTCGCGCGGGCGACGTCTTGCCGGTTGGCGGCGAGAATGGCATCGCTGTTCGCCTCGATCGCATCGGCCATGGCGGCAAGGGCCGCGTTCTTGGTTTCCGTCGGCGCGATCGCCAGCGCGCTTGCTGCCTTGCGGGCGCGGCGGCCGAGCTCCGCCATGGCGGTCTTCACATCCTGAACCTGATCAAGCATGGGCCGATCCTTCCCGTTTTACGGCCGACATCACGAGGTCGTCGCGATGCACCATCGCGGCGCGGGCGGGGTAGCCCAGGATCGCCTCGATGCCGGCACTCTTCTCACCTGCGATCATCCGGGCCTCGTCGCTGTCATAGCCGGAAAGCCCGCGGGCGATCTCGCCGCCCTTCGCGTTGACGATGGCGACAGTGTCGCCGCGCGAGAAATGCCCGTCAACCGCCGTGACGCCGGCGGCGAGCAGGCTGTTGCCGCGCTTCAGCGCCGCGACCGCGCCGTCATCGATATGGATCGTGCCTGCGGGCAGAAGCTGGCCGGCGATCCAGGTCTTGCGGGCGCTGACGGGCGCGCGCGAGGCATGGAAGATAGAATGGCGCGCGCCCTTGGCGATCGCCTTCAGCGGGTGATCGATCTTGCCCGACGCGATAATCATCGCGCAGCCGGAGGCGGTGGCGATCTTGCCGGCTTCGACCTTGGTGCGCATGCCGCCGCGCGAGAGTTCGGAGGCCGCGCCGCCGGCCATCGCCTCGATTTCGGGCGTGATGGCTTCGATTTCGGCCAGGAAATGGGCGTCGGGGTCGAGATGCGGCGGGGCGGTGTAGAGGCCGTCAATGTCCGACAGCAGCACCAGCAGGTCGGCGCCGATCATGGTGGCGACGCGGGCGGCCAGCCGGTCATTGTCGCCGTAGCGGATCTCGGTGGTGGCGATCGTGTCGTTTTCGTTGATGATCGGCACGGCGCCCAGTTTCAGCAATTGCCGCAGCGTGGCGCGGGCGTTGAGATATTGCCGCCGCTCCTCGGTGTTCTGCAGCGTCAGCAGGATCTGCCCGGCGATGATGCCATGCGCCTTCAGGCTTTCGGTCCAGGCGCCGGCAAGGCCGATCTGGCCGATGGCGGCGGCGGCCTGCGCCTCTTCCAGCTTGAGTGCGCCGGCGGGCGTGCCGAGCACGGTGCGCCCGAGCGCGATCGCGCCCGAGGAGACGACCAGAACCTCGACGCCGGCCGCCCTGAGGCCTGCGATATCGGCGGAGAGGTTTTCGAGCCAGCCGCGCTTCAGCCCCGCTCTGCTGTCCACCAGCAGCGCCGAGCCGATCTTGATGACGATGCGGCGATAATGGGCAAGCGAACGCCCGCTCATGTTACGGCTCCCACTTGTCGTGGCGACCCCTGTCCTCGACGGGATCGGGGGCCGTGATGCCGAGGCGGGCTTCCTCGGCGCGGATGATGGCGGCAAGTTCGCGCTGCACCTCGGTCATGCCGATCTGGGCAACGGCGGAGATCGCGTGGACCGGCCCGCCGCTCGCCTTTTCAAGCGCGGCCTTCTTTTCCTTCAGCGTCTCGGGGTCGAGAATGTCGACCTGCGACAGCGCCACGATCTCCTGCTTCTCGCCGAGGGCTGCATCATAGGCCGCAAGTTCCTTGCGCACCGTGGTATAGGCGGCGGCGACGTCTTCCTCGAGGCTGGAGACCAGATGCAGCAGCACGCGGGTGCGCTCGACATGGCCGAGAAAGCGGTCGCCAATGCCGACGCCCTCATGCGCGCCCTCGATCAGGCCGGGAATGTCGGCAAGGATGAACTCGCGCCCGTCAATGCTGGCAACGCCGAGATTGGGGTGCAGCGTGGTGAACGGGTAATTGGCGATCTTCGGCCGCGCCCTTGTGACGGTCGCCAGAAAGGTCGACTTGCCGGCGTTCGGCAGGCCCACGAGCCCGGCATCGGCGATCAGCTTCAGCCGGAGCCAGATCGTCTTTTCCTCGCCCTCAAGGCCGGGATTAGCCCAGCGCGGGGCCTGGTTGGTCGCAGATTTGAAATGGGCGTTGCCGAAACCGCCATTGCCGCCGGCGGCCAAGCGAAAGCGCTCGCCTTCGTGCGTCAGGTCGCAGATCAGCGTTTCCTTATCTTCCTCAAACACCTGGGTGCCGACCGGCACTTTCAATGTCACGCTCTCGCCCTTGGCGCCGGTGCGGTTGCGGCCCATGCCGTGGCCGCCGGTCGCGCCCTTGAAATGCTGCTGGAAGCGGAAATCGATCAGCGTGTTGAGGCCGTTGACGGCCTCGATCCAGACATCGCCGCCACGGCCGCCATCGCCGCCGTCCGGCCCGCCGAACTCGATGAACTTCTCGCGGTGAAACGACACCGACCCCGCCCCGCCATCGCCGGAGCGGATATAGACCTTTGCCTCATCGAGAAATTTCATCGTTCCGTCGCTTCAGTTTATGTGTTCGCCGCATCGATATAGGCCATGCAGGCGAAGGTCAAAGACTATCGTGAATTTCGGCATGCCGCCGGGCCGCATTGGCGGCCCGGCAGATGGTCAGAACCGGTAAGGCGTGAACAGCGCCGGCGTCAGCGCGGTGGTGATCTCCTGGGTCATCCTCCCGCGGCTGACCGACCAGATTTCGCGCTGGCCGGTGATCTTGGAGCCGAGACGCTGCAGCACCTTGAGCGAGGCCGGGTTGTCGGAGAACGCGCCGGAATGAAGCGTCGCGCCGGTGGCTTCGAAAAACCGCTCCGCAAGCCCCGACACCGCTTCGCTCATGAAGCCGCGCCCCCAATAGTACCGCCCCAGCCAGTAGCCGAGGTGATAGCCGCCCTGCCGGCGTTCGATCGAAACGAGCCCGATCGCCACGCCGTCGCCCGGCTGGGTGATCGCCACCGGCCAGCTTTCATCGCAGCCGACATGCTCCAGCCACTCGACCGCGTCTTCCAGCGTATAGGGGAAGGGCACACGGGCGAGCATGCGGGTGATGCCCGGGTCGGCAAGGAAGGCGGCGATCCGTTCGGCATCCGCCGCGCGGACCGGCCGCAACCTCAGCCGCTGCGTCTCGATGACGGGGCAGGAGCCGAGCATCTCGGCCGCCGCGCTCATCGCTGGCCTCCCCAGCTCTTCAGCGACATCCAGTTGCGCCGGTCGAGACGGTACCATTCGACCGAGACCGAGCTGCCGACCGCCAGCGACTGCACCATGCCGGGGCCCTGAAACTGGAAGCCGCACTTGTGCAGCACCCGCCGCGACCGCTCGTTGACGACCCGGCAGCGGGCGTCGATGTGGTCGACCTCGTTGCGGGTGCGGAAGATCATGTCGATCAGCACCTGGACGGCTTCGGTGGTGTAGCCATGGCCCCAATAGGGCTCGCCCAGCCAGTAGCCGATCTCGACGATGTTTTCCTCATACGGGATGTTCTCGATCCCGCAGCAACCGAGGAATGCGCCGTTGTCGGCTTTGGTGATGGCATAGACGCAATTGCCGATCGCGCCCTCTTTGGTTCGCTCCACGAAATTGGCGGCATCTGTTGCAGTGTAGGGATGCGGCATGCGCGACACCATGGTCGCGATTTTTTCGTTGTTGGCGAGATGGGCAATGGCGTCAATGTCATCTTCGTGCGGGGCCCGCAAAACGAGCCTTTGCGAAAGAAGAACGGGGCAATCCCGCCTTTGTTGATCGGGCCTCAGCCGCTCTCTGGAAAGCCGGGATTGGCTCTCCCTTTGTAGATCCCTTTGCATTGTCAGGTCCTCTCCTGGTTTGAAACGAAAGAAGGGAAGATGGTGGCGTCCCATCTTCCCTTCTCTTTTCAAAATCCAGGTCCGGTAACCTGAAAATCTAAGCCGGGTCGATGAGACGCCGGCTGTTTTTAAGCGGTTCCGGCTTTATTCCGCTGCTTCTGCGTGTTTCGGGGCCACGGACACATACATGCGGCCATTGGCGCGCGCGCGGAATGTCACGTTGCCTTCAATCTTCGCAAAAATGGTGTGGTCCTTGCCCATGCCGACATTGTCGCCGGGGTGCCACTTGGTGCCGCGCTGACGAATGATGATGTTGCCCGGAATGACGTTCTCGCCACCGAACTTCTTCACGCCAAGGCGCTTGGATTCAGAATCGCGACCGTTACGCGAGGAACCGCCAGCTTTTTTGTGTGCCATTGGAGTTCTCCTTTAAATCTTCGAAATCTGCTCTATCGATCAACCGGCGACGATGTCGGTGATCTTGACGACCGTGTGATGCTGGCGATGACCACGCGAACGCTTGGAGTTCTGGCGACGACGCTTCTTGAAGGCGATGACCTTCCGGGCGCGGGTCTGCTCGACGACTTCAGCCTTGACGAGCGCGCCCTTGACGAAGGGGGCGCCGATCGTGGCATCGGCGCCTTCGCCGACCATCAGCACTTCAGCAAATTCAATCTTCGCGCCGGCATCGCCATCGAGCTTTTCGATGGTGATCACATCCTCGGCGTTGACGCGGTACTGTTTACCGCCGGTCTTGATGACTGCGAACATATTTTGACCTTTCATGTTCTCGCCCGGTTCTGCCACCCTCACGGGTGATGACCGTCTTTTTGTCAGTCTGGTTAAAGCAGGGATTTCAAAGAGAAATTCTTTTCAAAACCCGGTCTGCCGGTGTAATGCGGGCAGGCCCGCTGAAATGCGTGCGCCAAAAGGACACACGCGTCCGGAAGCGTGCATACGCGAGGCGCGCGCTGAAGTCAATAAACCCGGGCGCAAACTAGACATTTTCGCGCCGGCAGATGCGCCGTTTCCAGCGTGCCTTGATGCGGATGCAGCGCGCTACGGCCTGTTCGCGCCGGATCGGCGAGAATGCTGCCGGACATTCCACTGACTGCCGGGCGTTTCAGCACGGCCCGGACGTCAAAAAACCGTAGCGTTTACTCTTGCAAGACACCGCATTGCCCGCTAAGAGACACCCCGCGTTCAAACGCAGACCACGGCACTTTATGGAGAGGTGGCAGAGTGGTCGAATGCACCGCACTCGAAATGCGGCATACGGGCAACCGTATCGAGGGTTCGAATCCC
>NZ_DEPM01000005.1:17401-28683 GCF_002358775.1 Martelella sp. UBA3392 | reverse complement strand
TCGAATCCCTCCCTCTCCGCCATAAAAAACCTTTAAATTCAGATACTTATTTACATTTCAACGCCAGCCTCAATTTGTGCGGTTGCTTGATGCCTGTGTGGGAATGATCGAGGGCCACGCTCACGGCACTTTCCTATCGCCGAGGGGCGTGTCGGGCCTCCCGCAGCGGCGTGGAAACGTCGCGAGGCTTTCATCACCGGAATTTCTCCAACGCAATGATACTCAAAGAAGTTCTGCGAGGCAGACAGAAAACAACACGATCGATCTGAATTGACTCTTTACAGCCTCCTATAAAACGGCAATGATCCAATTGGTATTCTAATGGTATTGTTGAAGGGCTGATTTTTGGCGCGTCTATCACTCAAGGGTATCGTCAAGCGCTTCAAGGAAACGGAAGTGCTGCACGGGATCGATCTGGAGATCGGAGATCGTGAACTCATCATCTTTGTCGGACCATCAGGCTGCGGAAAATCGACGCTGCTGCGGCTGATCGCGGGCCTCGATCCGATTACCGGCGGCACGCTTTCGATCAATGGCAAGGTCATGAATGACGTTGCGCCCTCGAAGCGCGGGGCTGCCATGGTGTTTCAGTCCTATGCGCTTTATCCGCATATGGATGTCTATGAGAACATGGCGTTCGGCGCACGGCTGATGGGGCTTTCGAAGGATGAGATCAGCGCCCGCATTGCCGAAGTAACCCGGATGCTGAGGCTTGAGGACTATCTGAAACGCAAGCCGCGCCAGCTTTCCGGCGGGCAGCGCCAGCGCGTGGCCATTGCCCGCGCCATGGTGCGCAAGCCTGACGTTTTTCTGCTCGATGAACCGCTTTCGAACCTCGATGCCGCCCTTCGCGCCGACGTGCGCCTCGAGATTGCGCGCCTGCACCGCGATATCGGCGGCACGATGATCTATGTGACTCATGACCAGGTCGAGGCGATGACGCTGGCCGACCGGATCGTGGTGATGAACAATGGCTATATCGAACAGGTCGGCAGCCCCCGCGAACTGTTCGAAACGCCTGCCAACACCTTTGTGGCGACGTTCATCGGCTCGCCGAAGATGTCGCTTCTCGATGTCGACAGCACAGCGGGGAAACTTGCAATAGCGGGCACCGGCGCGATTCGGGCACCGGCCGGCATCGCGGAGGGCGCGCTCACCATCGGCGCACGCCCGGACGGTCTTTCCGTCGTGGCGGGACACGCCGGCGACGGCTTTGCCGGCTCGGTAATCTACACCGAATATCTCGGCGACGATTCATATGTTTACGTTCGGCTGACAAGCGGCGAGCAGGTCACCATCAGGGTGCCGCCAACCGTCTTCTTCGATGCCGACGACGATGTCACCGTGCAGGCGCAGGCAGATGCGCTTCACGTCTTTGACAGGGCGAGCGGCCAGCGTGTTTGATAACGGCTTTTCCGCTTGTCATCGGTAATTCAGGGGAACGGAACAAAAGGAGCAATCTGATGACACCCTTTGCCAAGACTTTTCTGGTGGCCACGGCCGTCGCCGGCATCGCCGCGCCGGCTTTCGCCGAAGATATTTCCTTCTGGGGCTGGCGCGTGGAGGACGTGCCGCAATATGAAGAATTCATCGACACCTTCGAGGCGGAAAACCCCGACATCAATGTCAATCTCAGAATGATCGAAGCCGTCAATTACGGCACCATCCTGTCGACCGCGCTTGCAGGCGAGGCCGGTCCCGACGCGATGATGGTGCGCGCCTACGGCTCCTTCGAGAGCGTGGCATCCGGCGGGTATCTCATGCCGCTTTCGGAAGAAAACGTGCCGGCGCTGAAGGACTTCCCGGCCGATGCGCTGAAGGCGGAAACCCTGCGCGCGGACAACACCGTCTACGCCATTCCCTTCGCCTCGCAGACGATGATGGTGCTCTACAACAAGGATGTGTTCAGCGAGCTTGGTCTTGAGCCGCCGAAGACATGGGACGATATGAAAGCGGCCGCCGAAGCGCTTCAGGAAGCCGGTCTCTACGCCTTTGCCAATGGCACGGCGGACGCATGGCAGAACGAAGTCATCACCTTCGGCCTCGGTTCATCGACCATGGGCAAGGCCTTTTACGAGGACGTGATGAGCGGCGATGCCGATTTCACCGATCCGCGCTTTGTCGATGCGCTGACCCGCATCAAGGATATGAGCCAGTATTTCCCCGACGGCTTCATCGGCCTCGATTACGCCTCTTCGCAGCAGCTGTTTGCGACGGGCATGGCCGGCATGTTCGTCGGCGGTTCCTATGAAATCGCCGCCATGAAGGGCATGAATCCCGATATCAATATCGGCGCCATTCCCGCCCCCGTGGTCAATGAGGACGATGAAGGCCTTGTCGCCGTGTTCTATGACGGCGGCTATGCCGGCAATGCGGCCACCGAGCACAAGGATGCGGTGCTGAAGTTCCTGAACTTCCTCGCCTCCAAGGAATTCGGTCAGGCCTTTGCCAACGAGCTCTCCAACATCTCGCCGATCCCGGGCGTCACTTTCGACAACCCGGATCTTGAGGCCGTTGCCGAGCTGAACAAGACCTCGATGCCTTACATGATGCTGGTGAATTTCCGCTTCGACCAGCCTTCGGGCTCGACGCTGGTTCAGGAAAACGTTCAGAAGATGATGGCCGGCGAGGCAACGCCTGAAGAGGTCGGCGCGACCGTGACCGAGGGCCTGTCGAAATACTACGAACCCTTCCAGAACAACTGATTTCTCGACGTCTAGGAGCCGGCCTTTTGAGGCCGGCTCGCTCTGATCAAGACGGAAGCGAATGCAATGAACCGCCTGATGCCGACGCCACGTGGCCTTTGGATCACCTGTCTGATCCTGCCCGCTCTTGCGGTGATGCTGCTCTTTGTCGCCTACCCGATCGTCTCAGCGCTGGCCTACGCCTTCTATCACTGGAACGGCATGGCGCGGGGCGAATTTGTCGGCTTCCAGAATTTCTACGATGTGCTGTTTACCGAACCGTATAAATCGACGGTTCAAAACGCCTTCATCAACAATGTCATCGTCTTTGTCACGCTGATGGTGGTGCAAAACGGCGCTGCCTTCATTCTCGCCTATGCGCTGTGGCGCGAGTTTCCGCTGGCCCGGCTCCATCGCATCGCCGTATTCCTGCCGGTGGTGCTGTCGACCGTGATTGTCGGCTATTTGTGGAAACTGTTCCTCAACCCGCTGTTCGGCATCGTCAACCAGACGCTGAAAGCGGTCGGTCTCGCCGGTTTGGCGCAACCCTGGCTCGGACAGTCCGACACCGCGCTGGCCTCGCTCATTCTCGTCAATGCGTGGCACTGGGTCGGCTTTCCGACACTGATTTTCCTTGCCGCCATGCAGCGCATTCCAAGCGAAATCTACGATGCCGTGCGCATGGAAACCGAAAGCGAGTGGGTGAAAATACGGAAAATCATCTGGCCGCTGGTGGCGCCGGCGGCAACCATCGTTTTCGTGCTGCAATTCATCGGGTCGTTCAACTGGTTCGAACTGCCCTATGTGATGGAGGGCATGAGCGGCTCGCCCTACGGCAATACCGATGTGCTGGCGCTTTATTTCTACCGGCTTGCCTTCGGCAATCCCGGCGCCGGAAGCTCGGATTTCGGCCATGGCTCGGCGCTGGCGGCGCTCGTCTTCATCTTCATTACCGTCTTTGCCACCGCCATGACGCTTTACCTGCGCCGCCGGGAGATTGAGCTTTGAGCGATACGACCTATACCGACCGCTCCGGCCTGATGCGCACATTCGGGCGCGACGGATTGCTGCAGATCCTGCTGATCGCCAATACCTTCATCATGATCGCGCCGATCGTGATCATGGTGTTTTCGGCCTTCAAGCCGTCAATGGCGATTTTCCGGAAGCCTTTCGCGATTCCCGATTTCACCGATCTGTCGAATTTCGAGGCGATATGGACCGAGACCCATTTCGTCCGCTACTTCTTCAACTCGCTGCTGATTACCGGATCGTCCATTCTTGCCATTCTGGTGTTGGGGTCGATGGCGGCCTATGCGCTGGGGCGCTATAATTTCAAGGGCTCCAGCTTTCTGCTGCTGTTCTTCCTGGCCGGTCTGACCCTGCCGCTGAAGCTCGCCGTCATTCCGCTTTTCGTGCTTATGCGCAAGATGGGCCTGCTCGACAGCCAGCTATCGCTGATCCTCATCTATATCGCCATGGGCCTGCCATCGACCGTGTTCATCATGACCGGGTTCATTCGCTCGCTGCCCGGCGAGCTGGAAGATGCCGCGCGCATGGACGGCGCGTCGGAAGCGCGGATCATGTGGTCGGTCATGCTGCCGCTGGCGCGGCCTGCCATGGTGATCGCCGCAATTCACAATCTCGTGCCGATCTGGAACGATTTCTTCTTCCCGCTGATCTTCATCCAGAACGATCTTCTGAAAACCCTGCCGCAGGGGCTGACGAGCTTCATGGGTGAATACACCACCAATTGGGGCGTGCTGTTTGCCGGGCTGACCTTTGCCGCAGCCCCCATCACGCTGCTCTACATCATCCTGTCCCGCCAGTTCATCAACGGCATGACTTCGGGCGCGATCAAGTGACGCTGAAGCTGAAGAAAGGCGGGCTGGTGGTTTCCTGCCAGGCCCGCGCTGACAACCCGCTCCACGGCGCGCATTTCATGGGCGCGATGGCGTTCGCTGCGCGCCACGGCGGCGCATGCGCCATCCGCGCAAATGGCGTTGCAGACGTGCGGGCCGTCAAGGCCGCGGGCCTGCCCGTCATCGGCATCGACAAGCAGTTTTCCGATGCCGTGCCCGTCTATATCACGCCGACGCTTGCAGCCTGCGATGCGCTTGCCGAGGCCGGAGCCGATATTATCGGCATTGACGCCACGCCGCGCCCGCGCCAGGGCGATAATCCGGCAAGGCTCATTCGCCACATTACCGAAGCGCTTGGACTTGAAGCCTTCTGCGATATCGCAACGCCCGACGAAGGGGCGGCCGCAGCGGACATGGGGGCAACCTATGTGGCGACAACGCTTTCCGGATATACCGATGACACCAGACGCAACGATGACCTGCCGGACTACGCCCTGATCGAAGCGCTGGTCGCCCGCCTCAAAACGCCGGTGGTGGCAGAGGGCCGGTTTTCGACGCCCGAACGCGCTCGCCGCGCGCTGGATTGCGGCGCTTATGCCGTCGTTGTCGGCACGGCGATTACCAATCCGCGCGAGATCACCCGTGGGTTTGTCAGGCAGATCGAGGGCTGAGGCCATGGACAGCTATTTCCTCGGCGGGGATATCGGCGGAACGGCGTCGCGGTTTGTCCTTTGCGATCAGGCGGGAACGATCGTTCAGCGGGGGGCTGCGGCCGGCGCCACCGGCCACACCTTCAACGCCGAATCCCGCGACAGGCTTGAGGAAAGCATCGCCGCGATTGCCGCGCAGATCACCAAACCGGTGGACGCGGCCGTCTTCGGCCTCACCGGGTACGGCCCGCGCGCGCGTGGCGATATCGAGGACATGCTGATTGCCGCGCTGAAGCTGACGCGCGCGAAGATTTTCATTTCCGACGATATCGAGCTTGCCTACCGCAGCCTATTTGCGCTTGGAGAAGGTCACCTCGTTTCCGCCGGAACGGGGTCGATTGCCGTTCACCTCGACAGCGAGGGCAGGCTTTTCCGCATTGGCGGGCGCGGCATCCTGATCGACGATGCGGGCTCCGGCGGCTGGATCGGCCTTGCTGCCGTGCGCGCGCTCTACCGCCGGCTTGACGAGGATGGCGCGCCGGGCGATATGCACCTGCTCGCCGATGCGCTTTACGCCGCCGTCGGCTCTGACGACTGGTCGGATATGCGCGCCTACATCTATGCCGGTGACCGCGGACGCATCGGCGCGCTAGCGCGTTCCGTTGCCGATGCCGCGGAGGCCGGCGATGCATGCGCAAACGCTATTCTGCGTGAGGCCGGCGCTGAACTCGCCCGCCTTGGCAACATCCTGATTGCCCGCAACGGCAACCACCCCGTCGCCTTTGTCGGCGGCGTGCTGAAGCTGCATTCGGTCATCGCCGAGACGATCCGTCAGAGGCTTGCCGGCGAGGCTCGCTTTCCCGCACTCGATCAGGCAGAAGGCGCCGCCCGGCTGGCCCTTTCCTTTTTTCACGCTGCATCTTCAGGACCTTCCGCCTGAATTCGACTGCCGAAGCTACCTCTTGGAGATGTTTCCGATCTGCGGTCCTGGCCAGATTTCGCCTCCGTCGTTTTGAGCCGATGGGCCGGATTGTCTTTTGAACCGGAAGCTGTCGTTTCCGGTTTCAAGGATGTGACAATCGACCCGACGCCAGGACGACATTACCGGTTCAACACCGATTGGAGATCCCGATGGCAGCGCAAGCTCAGAAGAGGTTGGCGTATCAATAAAGCCGTTCCACAGCCGTCCAAAAGCCTGGTTTTCTGCCGCGATCGCGCTGCAGTTTTTCTAGATAGACATGGCGCGCCCGACCGCGACTTAACTGCAAGATCGTGACGATTGAAGAAGGATTGACCGCGCTCCCGACATCATGGATCTCGTCCACGCATTGGACAACCGCACTCGCCTTCGGCTCCCTGCGCGGCCCTTCGGGCCTGGCCGTCTTCTATCTGTATTCAATCATCAACAACACTGCGGTATCCTGCGCCAACCGGGAGCGGCCCTAGGCGGAGATTTCCCGTCGGATGATTTCCGCGCCTGCCGAGAGGGCTTCAAGCTTGCCCCGGGCAACCGAGCGGGAAAGCGGCGTCATCCCGCAATTGGTGCAGGGGTAGAGTTTGTCGGCGTCGACGAACTGGAGCGCCTTGCGGAGAGTCGCGGCGACCTCCTCCGGCGTTTCGATGGTGTTGGTCGCCACGTCGATGGCGCCGACCATCACCTTCTTGCCGCGGATCAGTTCGATCAGTTCCATCGGCACATGCGAGTTGTGGCATTCCAGCGAAACCAGATCGATATTGGAGGCCTGAAGCTTCGGGAAGGTTTCTTCATATTGCCGCCATTCGGAGCCCAACGTCTTCTTCCAGTCGGTATTGGCCTTGATGCCGTAACCATAGCAGATATGGACCGCAGTCTCGCATTTCAGCCCTTCGATCGCCCTTTCAAGCGTGGCAATGCCCCAGTCATTCACCTCGTCGAAGAACACGTTGAAGGCGGGCTCGTCGAACTGGATGATGTCCACACCTGCGGCTTCCAGCTCGCGCGCTTCCTGATTGAGGATTTTGGCGAATTCCCAGGCAAGCTTCTCGCGGCTACGGTAATGGGCGTCATAAAGCGTGTCGATCATCGTCATCGGACCGGGCAGCGCCCATTTGATCGGACCGTCGGTCAGGCTGCGCAGGAATTTCGCATCCTCGACGAAGACCGGCTTTTCGCGCGATACGGCGCCGACAACGGTCGGAACGCTGGCATCATAGCGATTGCGGATCCTGACTGTCTCGCGCTTCTCGAAATCGACGCCATCGAGATGCTCGATGAAGGTCGTGACGAAGTGCTGGCGGGTCTGTTCGCCATCGCTGACGATATCGATGCCCGCGCGCTGTTGCTCAGCCAGCGTGATGCGCAGCGCGTCCTGTTTGCCCTCGGCGAGTTCATCACCCTCGAGCTTCCAGGGTGACCAGAGTTTTTCCGGCTCGGCAATCCATGCGGGCTTGGGCAGGCTGCCGGCGGTCGAGGTGGGGAGCAGTTTGTTCATGATCGCGACCTTGTAGGTTCTTGAATGGGTCAAAGGGCGTGTTGCGCCGACAATCGGCCCAGAAGGGATGCGTGGGGCTTGATGAAATGCTCCTCCGCGAACCTGCCTTGCTCGATGGCGAGCCGGGTCCGTTCCTCCCGGTCATAGACGATGCGTGTGAGCGAATGGTCGTTCTGCTTCAGGTTCGGTTTGTAGCATTGGCCCGCGACCGAGTTCGCGTTGTAAATCTCGGGTCGGTAGATCCGCTGGAACGTCTCCATGGTGCTGATGGTGCCGATCAGTTCCAGATTGGTGTAGTCGTTGAGCAGGTCTCCAAAGAAATAGAAGGCCAGCGGCGCCGCGCATTCAGGCGGCATGAAATAACGCACCTGCAAACCCATCTTGTGGAAATACTGCTCGGTCAGCGACGGCTCGTTGGCCTCGTATTCAACGCCCAGGACGGGGTGCCGGTTTGCGGTGCGGCGATAGATTTTGTTCTCCGAGACGCTGAGGCAGATGACCGGGGGCTTGCGGAAATGCGCCTTGTACGCCTTCGAATTCACGAAGCACTGGAAGAGCTTTCCGTGCAACTCGCCAAAATCCTCCGGCACGCTGAAACCCGCCCGGTCCCTGTTATGCTCGGGTAGCCGGATGCTGAAATCATAGTCGCGCACATAGGAGGAGAAGTTATTTCCAACGATGCCTTCGATCCGCGCGCCGGTCCTGCGATCGAGGATCGTCGTCTTCAGCACCTCGATGGCCGGGAAAGCCTGGCCAGTGCTGTCGATATCCAGTTCGGCGGAAATGATGTCGAGCTCGACCGCGTAACGGTCGCTCTCCGGATTGTCCCAATGCGCGAGGTCGTTGCAGCGATTGTCGATCATGCGCAACGCGTTGCGCAGGTTCTCCTGCCGGCGCTCGCCGCGCGCCAGGTTCGCGAAATTGGTGGTCGTCCGCGTGGCGTCGGACGGCTTGTAATTTTCGTCGAAACGAATGCTCTTGATCGTGAAGGTGAGGTCATTGGTCATCGTGGTATCCTGGCTTCCGAGAAAGCGCGCGCGGGCATTGATTGCGTTTTCGAGACCTGTCGGCCTTGTTCTCAAGCCTGCGTCATCAGCAGTCTTCATGAACCGACGGCTCAGGCGCTGGGTGTTGTATGCCCGAGTTTTTCCATGATAAAAAATGATTATTTATCAGAAAAACATGACACGTAGTCATGTTGAGACGATCCGTTTCGGAGCCGCCGCGCAACGATAGCCGTTCGCCGCCTGCATTTGGCGCGACACGCCCCAGGAAGCCCGGTCGGCCATCCAGCGATAGTTCAGATATGAACGGCCTCGGCCAACCCCATGAAACCATCCATGTAAGCGGCCCGGGTGCCCTTGCGGTATCCGAGATGGATCGATTTGGCGATGCCCTCGCCAATCCGTACGCCCTTCACCCCCTTGGCTCCGCGCAGAAGCCAGTCGGGCGTGGCGCTGACGGCGCGGCAGGAGGCCACCAGCCGCAGCATCAGATCGGTCGTTTCCACCGTGCGGTGACGGCGCGGCAGGGCGTGGGCAGGCACGAGGAAGCGGGTAAAGATATCGAGCCTTTCGCGGGAAACCGGATAGGTGATCAGGGTTTCGCCCGCCAGGTCCTCCGGCTCGACCCGTTGGCTCCGCGCCAGAGGGTGGTTCTCGGCAACCGCCAGCACCAGTTCGTAATCGAAGACAGGCCTGTATTCGAGGCCTACGCGCTCGATCGGATCGGGAGTGACGAGGATGTCGATCTCATGGCTGAGAAGTGCTGCCAGCCCGCCGAACTGAAAGGCGGTGGTCACGTCCAGCTCGACATCCGGCCATTCCGCCAGGAACGGGTCGACCACGCGCATCAGCCAGTCCTGGCAGGGGTGGCATTCCATCCCCACCCGGATCGCGCCGCGCCGCCCGCGCGCATAATCCTCGATCACCGTCGCGCCATGTTCGAGCTGCGGCAGCACCCGCTGCGCAAGGCCGAGAAGATAGTCTCCGGCAAGCGTCAGGCGCAGCTTGTGCCCCTCGCGCTCCCAGAGCTTGACGCCGTAGCGGTCCTCGAAACGGCGGATCGCGTGGCTGACGGCCGATTGGGTCAGGTTGAGCTGCTCGGCCGCCTGGGTGAGACTGCCCGTCCGGTCTATTTCACGCAGGATGGCCAGAGGCTGGATATCGATCATGGAGCATGAATCCCTGTCATGTTTCCTTGGTCTAAAGCGCTTCGACTGGAAATGGAAGCGCGGCTGCTCGTCGAAAAACGGCCCGCCACTTAAAGTGGTCGCGCGCGAGCCTCTTTCCCAAAATCGGCAGGCAACCTTTTCAGGCGGAAGGCGTTTATCCCTGCAAAGGAGAAAACAATGTCAAAATCGGAATTCTGGAAAGAAATGGACGATGTTCGCGCGGCGATGCTGGGCATTGGTTCCGCCCGCCATGTGCCGATGTCGCCTTACCCCAATGAGAAGGAAGGGGTGATCTGGTTTATCACCGCGAAGGGCACTGATCTGGTGAAGGCGATCGAGGCCGGCGAGACCGAAAGTTCGCTTATCGTCACGGGCAATGGCGAGATGCACGCCCGCGTGGAAGGCAAGTCCGAGCTGGTCCAGGATCGAAAGAAGCTCGAGGAGCTCTGGAATCCGGTCGCCTCCAGCTGGTTTGAGGGAATCGATGATCCCGATATCCGGTTGATCAGGTTTGACCCGGATTTCGCCGAAGTCTGGGCCACAAAAGGTTCGATCGGTTTTGCGATCCAGATCGCCAAGGCCAAGGTCACCGACGAGCAGCCCGATATGGGCGATCACTTCGAGGTCCGGTTCTGACGCTTCGTACTTGGAGTTGTTTTTATCCGCCGGGTGTCCTTTCAGGTACCCGGCGGTAACGTTTGGAGCGAGCCACGGATATCACTGCTGCAGCGATAACCTTGCAGCGCAAGATGCCTGATCGCCGAAGGACCGTCAGGCCTGCAGCCGGCCGGTGTCGAGGAAACGCTCGAGCTGGTCGACATAGGGCGCGATGTCGAGGCCGTTTTCCTTCAGCCAGTCGGGGTTGTAATAGGTATCGGCATAGCGCGCGCCGCTGTCGCAGATCAGGGTGACGAGCGCGCCTTCGCGCTTCTCGTGCATCATCTGCGCCGCGATCCGGCAAAGGCCGAAGAAATTTGTGCCGGTCGAGCCGCCGACCTGGCGGAAGATGCGTTTCGAGAGAACATGCATGGCCGCAAGGGATGCGGCGTCGGGGACCCGGATCATGTGGTCGATGACCGTTGGCAGGAAGGAGGGTTCGACGCGTGGCCTGCCGATGCCCTCGATCCTGGACCCGTCATCGCGGCTGACGGTGCGGTCGCCGCTGACATAGCTGTCATAGAACACCGAGTTCTCGACATCGACCACGCAGAGCCGCGTCGGCAGGTTGCGGTAGCGGATATAGCGGCCGATCGTGGCCGAGGTGCCGCCG
Organism: Martelella sp. UBA3392; assembly: GCF_002358775.1. Taxonomy (NCBI): domain Bacteria; kingdom Pseudomonadati; phylum Pseudomonadota; class Alphaproteobacteria; order Hyphomicrobiales; family Aurantimonadaceae; genus Martelella; species Martelella sp. UBA3392. Next base: position 17,576 of record NZ_DEPM01000005.1, on the reverse strand, counting down.
GTGCCTGCGCTCATCACCACCCATTCGGGGGTGGGGTGCTCCTCGTTCTCCATCTGCGCGAAAATGCTCTCGGCGATATTGTTGTTGCCGCGCCAGTCGGTGGCGCGCTCGGCGAAGGTGAACTGGTCGAGATAATGGCCGCCGGTCTCGGCGGCGATCCGCTGCGCCGCCTCAT
>NZ_DEPM01000005.1:427-17097 GCF_002358775.1 Martelella sp. UBA3392 | reverse complement strand
GGCGATCCGCTGCGCCGCCTCATAGACCTCGCCGGAGCGTTCGACCAGGTGGCACTGGCCGCCGAAGCGTTCGATCGCCTCGATCTTTTGGCGCGATGTGGTGCGCGGCATCACCGCGATGAACGGCAGATGCAGGATGCGGGCGAAATAGGCCTCCGAGACCGCCGTCGAGCCCGACGACGCCTCGACCAGCGTCGTGCCCTCGCGGATATGGCCGTTGCAGATGCCGTAAAGCACCAGCGAGCGGGCGAGGCGGTGTTTCAGGCTGCCGGTCGGATGGGTGCTTTCGTCTTTCAGATAGACCGAAAGACCGGTGAGGCCGGGAAAGACCGGCTTGATCAGATGGGTGTCGGCGGAGCGGCGGGCGTCGCCCTGCAACAGCCCGATGGCGCGGCGCGCCCAGGCGCGCTCCGCGCAGGCCGGCAGCGCGATGTCCAGACCGTCGGTCAGGAGGCTCTCGCCGCTCATAGCGCGATCACCGCCTCGACTTCCACCATCGCCCCCTTGGGAAGGGCCGAGACTTCATAGCAGGCGCGCGCCGGGAACGGCTCGGCGAAGGCCCTGCCGTATTCTTCGTTGACGGCGGCGAAGCCGGATAGGTCGGTCAGAAGCACGGTGGTCTTGATCGTCTTCGCCAGGTCGGTTCCGGCTTCCTCGGCAATCGCCGCGATATTCTTCAGGCATTGCCGCATCTGCTCCACCGCGCCACCTTCCACGAACGCGCCGGTTGCCGGATCGATCGGAAGCTGACCCGACACGAACAGCAGATCGCCATGGCGAACGGCCTGGCTGTAGGGGCCGATTGCGGCAGGGGCCTTTTCGGTGGCGATGGCTTTCATGGTGCGGTCCTTTGGTCTTCATTGTCCGAATGGCCGAGCGGGTGCATCAGCCGATTGGCCCAGCCGAATATAGCAATAGCATGAATGAGGTCGATGATCTCGAAGGGTTCGAGGCCTGCGGCCTTCAGCGCCGCGATATGGCTTTTGTCGGCGTTGGGTGGTGTCGCCGTCAGCGCCTCGGCGAACGCGACGATCGCGGCATCGCGGGCCGACAGCGCAGCGCGATTCTCGGTCCAGAGCGCGGCTATAACGTCGGATGAGCCGGACAGGCGGATATGCTGGCGGGCGTGGACATTGGCGCAGTAGCGGCAGCCATTGACCTGGGATGCGGCCAGCGCGCCAAGCTCGCGGTCGGCGCGGGGCAGGCCGCCCTCGGCATACATGATCGCGTTGAACAGCGTTGTGCGTGCGACATAGCTTTCCGGGTCGTGGGCAAGGGTGCGCACATAGGGCGAAACCTTCTTCGCCGAGGGCGTCACCTTCATCGCTTCCAGTTGTTCCGGCGTGGCGTCCTCGATCTCGACCGGCGGCAGATGCGGATGCCAGGTGAGAGGCTTGATGCGGATGGAACCCAGAGCGCTCATGCACCTTCCTCCAGCAGCGAAAGTCCGTGGGCGACCCTGATCTGAAAGCAGGCGAAGGCCAGAAGCTCGGACAGCGCGATCACCTGCGGCACGCTCAGTCCGGCCGCAAGTAGCGCATCGAGGCTTTCGCGGGTGCTTGCGCCCGGATTGGCGGCGATCATGTCGGCATGGGCGGCGATCGCTGCAAGGCGGTCGTCTTCCGGCATCTCACCGCGTGAAAGCGTGGCCAGGGCCTCGTCTTCCGGCACGGGATATTCGGTGAGCAGGCGTTCATCGTCCGCGGTCAGCGCCACCCGGCGTGCGATCGCAGCGCGCAGCGCCGGCGACAGGCCAAGATCGTTGTGAGGGGTGAGAACGGCCACGCGGCAATCCTCAGCGCCGTTCAGGAATTCGGGGCGAAGCGCGCGAAGCTTGTAGACTTCGCCGTCTTCGGCAAGGCCGCCGGCGCGGTCCAGCGCGTCGGGCCGGGCATGGTGTATGGTCATTGCGGTCCCATGATGAGATTGGGGAGCCAGAGCGTGATTTCCGGCACGGTCGCCAGCAGGATCAGCACGACGATCGGCGGGATCAGCAGTGGCAGGATAGCGATCGCCAGCTTTTCGAAGCGTACGCCCGAAACGGCCGACATCAGGTAAAGCCCGACGCCGAGCGGCGGCGTGGCGATGCCCAGCAGCAGGGCAAGGGTGATCACCATGCCGAACTGCACCCGGTCGATGCCGAAGGCATCGGCGGCGGGCAGAAGCAGCGGCAGGAGGATGATCTTGGCCGGCGTCGCCTCCATGAAGCAGCCGATGATGACCAGCAGCACGATGGTGAAGGCCATGAACACCCACGGCTTGCTGATCGCCTCCAGAATGCCGGAGGCAAAGGCCTGCGGCACCTGCTCGAAGGCAAACAGCCAGCCCATGATCTGGGAGACGCCGATGATCATCATGATCAGGGAGGAAAGCACCGCGCTTTCGGTGAGCGCGTCGCGCACGCCCTTCCATGTCACCGTGCGATAGAACAAGCCGATCAGCAGCGAATAGCCGCAGGCGATCACGCCGGCTTCGGTGGCCGTGGCAAAGCCGAAGATGATGGCGCTCAGAATGATGGCGGGCGCGATCAACGCCGGAAGTCCCTCGAGCGTGGCGCGCCGGATATCGCTGATGCTGGCGCGTTTCTCCCGCGGCATCGGCGTCCAGATCGAAACAACGCGGATATAGAGGATGAAGGAAATCGCGACGAGAATGCCGGGAATGATGCCGGCCAGAAACAGCCGGGCCACCGACTGGTTGGCAAGCCAGGCATAGACGATCAGGCTGATCGAGGGCGGAACGATCGGTCCGACAAGCGAGGTCGCGACCGTGAGGGCGGCCGAGAATTGAGGCGAATAGCCGCGCTCGCGCATCGCCTTCACCTCAAGCTGGCCGAGACCGGCGATATCGGCCGTAGCCGCGCCCGAAACGCCCGCAAACAGCAGCGAGGCGACAACATTGACATAGGCAAGGCCGGCGCGGAAATGGCCGATCAGCGCCAGACAGAAATTGAAGATGCGATCGGTCAAACCAATGGTGTTCATCAGATTGCCGGCCAGCACGAAGAACGGGATTGCGAGCAGCGCCGGCTTTGCCGCGCCATCGAGAATCTGTTGCGGGACGACGATGCCCATATCGCCGAAACCGGCCCAGTAGAGGCCGATAATGGCGCCGGCGCCGATGGCAACGGTCACCGGCACGCCGATAAGCATCAACAGCACGAAACCGCCGATGACGATCAGACCGAGGATCATTCGACGGCTCCTTTTTCCACCGGTTCGATATCGCGCGGGAACGCTTCGGTCCGGCCGGTGGCGATCTCGATGAAGGACAGCAGGAAATGCGCAAACACCAGCGAGGCGGAGACGAACAGCGGCAGCGACTGGGTCCAGATCGGCAGGCCGGTGCCATCCATCGGCGCGCGCTGAAGCGAGATCAACGCCGGCGCGCCGCGCAGGATCGCCGCCATCACGGCCATGCCGACGAGGCAGGCGAACATGCCGCCGATCCGCCGCCCGACGGGCGGCAGGCGCGACATGAAGATATCGACAACCACGTCGCGGCGGTTGCGCATATAGACGAAGAAGCCGAGCAGCAGCATCCAGATGAACAAGAGCAGCGTCCACGAGAATATCCAGCCGAAGGCATGATCGAACACCGCCCGGAAGGCGACGTTGAAGAGGTTCAGCGCCACCATGACGGCGAGACAGAGGGTCGCCAGCCCCTTGAAGAGGCTGGCAATGGCGTCAAGAAACCCGTCAAGCGCGCGCATCGGGTCTTACTCTTGCTTCGCGGCCTGAACGGCGTCCAGCAGGCCTTCGGGCAGTTCGCCGTTTTCGGCGCGCTGCTGATAGAAAGCGGCCATCCTGTCGCTGAACTGCGTGGTGTCGAAGTCAAGGTTCACGGTGACGCCATCCTTGGCCTCCAGGTCGCTTTCCAGCGTCGCTGCCTGTTCTTCCAGCAGTTCGCGGGCATAGGCGGATGCTTCGCTGTGGGCGCGCTCCAGGGCGTCCTGCTGTTCCGGCGTCAGCTTGTCCCAGGCCTTGGCGTTCATCATCCAGGCAACCGCCTGCGGATATTCGTCGGTGCGGATGATGTTGGGCGCAACCTCGTAGAAACGGGTGGATTCGATCAGTTCCGCCGGAGAGGTCACGGCGTCGACGATGCCGCGATTGATGCCGTCATAGACCTCGCCCCAGGGCAGGACGCGCACTTCCGCGCCGAGATAGGTCCAGGCATCGATCACGAGTTGGTCCTGAAACTGACGCAGCTTCAGGCCCTTGATATCGTCAACCGTCTCGACCGGCTTGTTGGACAATAGCGTGCGGAACGTGCCGCGCGGCATCTCCGGAATGCTGCCGAGAACGGTGATATTGGCCTTGTCCTCGACTTCGCCGAGCCAGGACTGGAACAGGTCGCCATCGATGAAATTCGACCACTGGTCGTAATTGTCGAACAGGAAGGGGGCGGAGGCATAGCGGATGCTGTCCTCCCAGCGCGACATGAAGGACAGGCTCGACGGGGCAAGCTGGATAATCCCCTGGCTGAGCTGTTCGATGACGGAATCCATCGAGCCGATCTGCTCATTGGGATAGATTTTCACCTCGATCTCGCCATCGGTGTATTCCGACACCAGATCAGCGAACTTCTGGTAGGCCTTCCCCTCGAAACTGTCGGGGGTCATCATTGAGCTCAGGCGCCAGACGTCGGCTGCCGAGGCCGTCTGCGCCATTGTGGCCGTTGTGATCGCGATCGTCGCGACGCCTGCGATGCGTGCTATCAAAGACATGCTGCTATTCCTCTGTTTTATTGTTCCGCTTCCGGTCTCGCCATCGCGGCTCACCGCCCGTGACGCGTGAATGGCTTAATCTGCACTTGCCAATATCACGTATATGGATAATGATGCGGTCAATATGTCAATATCGAATGATAAAATTTCCGATGTGAAAGCGCTCGAAGCCTTCCAGGCCGCCATGGCCTGCGGCTCGATGACGGCGGCTGCCAAGCAATTGGGTATCGGCCAGCCGGCCGTGACCCGGCAGATCAAGGAACTGGAGGATTCGGTGGGGTTCCCGCTGTTTCACCGCAACGGGCCGCGCATATCGCCGACCGAGCGCGGGCTTCAGTTCTATGGAGAGGTGCAGCGGCTGATGTCGGGCCTGCATCAGATCCGCGAACGCGCCGCCGCCATTCGCGACGGTCGGATCGCGGCGATCGATATCGCCGCCACGCCAACCATGGCGGGCGGGCTTCTGAGCCCGACGCTGGCGCGCATGGGTGAGGATTTGCCGGGCGTGGTCAATATCGAGACCATGAATGCCGAGCATGTGGCCCGCGCCGTGACCAGCCGCGCGGCAGATTTCGGCATTTCGGCCCTGCCGCTGGAACATGCCACGCTCGAAGCCAAGGTGATCTGCGAATCCCGGCTGGTGGCCGCCATTGCCGAAGGCGGCCCCTTTGATGTGGACGGGCCGCTTGCTCTCGAAGCGCTTTCCGCCGCGCGGCTTTTGACCGTCGGCAATGCCTATCGCATTCGCGGCAAAATCAACGGCGCGCTGGCGCGCGGAAACATCACGCCCTCAGGCGAGATCGTCACCAATTCCTCGCTCAACGCGATGATGGCCGCGCGGGCCGGGCTCGGCATCGCGATCATCGATCCGGTCACGGCGTTCGGCATTCCCGTCGAGGGTGTTGCGATCCGGCCGCTTTCCGTCAGCCTGCCCTATATCTGGGGGCTGTTCAGCGCCGCCGGCCGGGTGCTTCCCGGCGAGCTTCTCTCTTTCGCGGCAGGCTTCGAGGCTGCCTGCAGGACGACCATCCCGGACTGCGTGTTCCACGATCCCGTGGACGTGCGGACGCTGGAACGGTCCAGTCTGTAATGCAAGGAACTGAAACCTCATGACGCACACTTCTGGCCTTGCGGCCCTGGAAGCCGAACTTGAACGCCAACGCACTTTGCTGAACCTGCCGCCGAAGGCGTGGATGCCGGCGACCGACGGCCCGAATGGGGGCGACGTTCTGGATGTGGCGGTCATCGGCGCGGGTCTTTGCGGCCTTGCCGCCAATCTCGCCTTGCGGATGGAGGGGATTTTCAAGGTTCGTCTGTTCGACCGCGCGGCGAAGGGGCGGGAGGGGCCGTGGGTCACCTATGCGCGCATGGAAACGCTCCGCACCGTCAAGGAAGCCGCCGGGCCCGCCATGGGCATTCCCGCGCTCACCTTCCGCGCCTGGTTCGAGGCGCAGTGGGGCGAAGACGCGTGGGATCGCATGGATCTCGCGCCGCGCACCATGTGGATGGACTACATGAACTGGTTCGCCAGGGTGACCGAGGCCGATATCGTCAATGACTGCGATGTCGAAGGGATCGCGCCGGAGGGTAATTTGCTGCGTCTGGCGACAACGCAAGGAACGGTGCTGGCCCGCCGGGTGGTCATCGCCTCCGGGCTGGACGCCATGGGCGCGCCGCGTCTTCCCGCCGTCGCGCGGCACATCCCGAAGGGCAAGGTCTATCATTCCGCCGACGTGTTCGACACGAAGACGCTGAAGGGCAAACGCGTCGTCGTGGTCGGCGCCGGTGCTTCCGCCATGGACAACGCGGCGACCGCGCTGGAAGAGGGCTGCGCCCGGCTCGATCTTCTGGTCCGCCGTCCCGCCATTCCCGTCATCGACAAGTTCACCGGAACCGGTTCGCGCGGCATGACATCGGGCTTTGTCGGCCTGCCCGACCGGGTCAAGTGGGAGATCATGAACGAGGGCGACCGCTTTCCCGTTCCGCCGCCGAAGCACTCGGTCGAGCGGGTCGCCCGTCACGACAATGCCTTTCTCCACGTCGGCGCGTCGGTCACCGCGGTTGAGGAAACCGCGGATGGCATCCGCGTCGTCACGCCAAAGGGCGCGCTCGACGCCGATGTCGCGATTTTCGCCACCGGCTTCGGCATCGATCTTGCCGAGCGGCCGGAGCTTGCCGCCTTCGCGCCGCATATCCGCACATGGGGCGATGTGATGGGCGCGGAGAAAGCTGCGGAAAATCCCGGCCTTGCGGCCCATCCCTATCTCGCGCCCGATTTCTCCTTTCTCGAAAAGCGTGAAGGCGCATGCCCGGCGCTTTCGAAACTCACCTGCTTTGCCTACCCCTCGGTTCCGAGCCACGGCAAGGTGACCTCCGGCATTCCGTCCTCCAGCGAAGGTGCCCGAAGGCTGGCCTCGGGCCTGGTGCGCTCCTTCATGGCTGAGGATGCCGACATCCATCTCGCCCGCTTCCGCGACTATGATCGCCCCGACATGACCGGCGAGGAATGGCTTCCAAGCGATCTCGCCATGACCGCCTGAATTCTAGGACAACTGCCATGAACGAAACTTACATTCACTCCTCCTCGATCGTCATCGACGCGCTGCAATGCTCGGATTTCAATCGCGACATCCTGTTGGAAGCCCAGGCCGGCGGCGTGACCGCCATCAGCGCGTCCTCCGTGCTGTGGGAGAATTTTCGCGGCGGGATCGAATATGTGATCATGTGGAAACAGAAGCTGGCCGAAAACGCCGATATCGCCATGCCGGTCAAAACGCTGGACGATATCCGTCGCGCCAAGGCGGCGGGCAAGGTCGGCATCATCTTCGGCTGGCAGAACACCTCGCCGGTCGAGGACCGGCTGGATTATTTCGGCATCTTCAAGGACCTCGGCGTCAACATCATGCAGTTGACCTACAATACCCAGAACCTGTTCGGCGCGGGCTATCTTGAGGAAAAGGACAGCGGCCTGACCGGCTTCGGCCGCGAGGCCGTGGACGAGATGGGACGATGCGGCATTCTGATCGATCTGTCGCATGTCGGCATCCAGACCTCGCTCGATACGATCGCCTATTCCGAAAAACCGGTCGCCATTACCCACTGCCTGCCGCGCGGGCTGAAGGATGTGCCGCGCAACAAGCCGGACGAGGTGTTCAAGGCCTGCGCCGAAAAGGGCGGCGTCATCGGCACCTCGCTGTTTGCGCCCGGTCTTGCCAAGGGCAATGACGCGACGGTTGCTGATGTGATCGACGCGATGGAATACACGATGGATCTCGTCGGCGAAGACCATGTGGCGATCGGAACCGATTTCAACCACAACCGACCGCGTCCGGGACCGTGGCTGCTCTGGGCCAACAAGGACAAGGGCACCGGCCGCACGCTGACCGAGTTCGGCTCGGCCAAGATCACCAAGCCGGAAGGCATCCGCCGCAATGACGAATTCCCCAATCTGACCGCCGAAATGCAGCGCCGGGGCTGGTCGCAAACCCGGATCGAGAAAATCCTCGGCGGCAACTGGATGCGGCTCTTCGGCACGGTCTGGGGGTGATCGTCGGATCGCCTGGTTTCGGAATTATAGCGAAGCCGCAGGCGAAAAGGTCCGGTCCGCCAGCTTCGGCAACGTCAGCCGGAAGAAGACCGAACGCGCGCCCTGAAACAGCAGCATTGCGATCCAGAGGCCGTGATTGCCGAACAGCGGCTGAAGCACCGCCCAGGCCGCGAAGTAGAAGGCCAGCGACGCCAGCATCAGCGTGCGCATCTCGCGCGACCATGTCGCGCCGATGAAAACGCCGTCCATCTGGAATGCGATCACGCCGATGAGCGGCATGATCGCCGCGTAGGGCAGGTAGGTGTGGGCGAGCGCCTGCGTCTCCGGGATCGGCGCGATCAGGGCCACGACCATGGGGCCGGTGAGGAAGAACACTGCCGATACCGCCAGCGCCATCGCCACGCCCCAGAGCGTGGTGAGCTTGATGACGCGATCGAAGGCCGGGCGGTAGAACGCGCCGACCGCGCGGCCCGCGAGCTGTTCCGCGGCGGTGGCGAAACCGTCCAGGAAGGCGACGCCGAGGAAATAATAGCGCAGCAGCACGGTATTGGCGGCCAGGATATCGGTGCCGAGCACGCCCGACTGGCGGGTGAAGAAGGAAAGCCCGATCAGAAGCGCGAACGAGCGGATCATCATGTCGCGGTTGACCGAGAACATCCGCTTGAGCGCGGAAATGTCCGGCCATTCCCAAAGCGTTCGGTCGGTGCGTCTGAGGATCAGGACCGCGCCGATCACGGCCGTCATACCCTCGGCGATCAGGCTCGCGGCTCCCGCGCCCGCGAGCCCGTAACCGAGCCATAATACACCGGCAAAGGCCAGAAACAGGTTCAGCGCGTTCAGCACCACCTGCAGCAGCAGCGCCGTCATCGCCTCGCCGCGGCCGATCACCCAGCCGAAGACCACGAAATTGAACAGCGCGAACGGCGCCGACCACACCCGCCAGGCGTAATAGGTCCAGGCTGCTTCGCCCACCGGACCGTCGGCATCAAGCGCCGCCAGGCCCAGATGGCCGATCGGCACGTGCAGCAGGAGAATGAGCAGGCCCGCGGAAAGCGCGATCAGGATGCCGCCCAGCAGCATGCGCTGTTCCTGGCGACGGTCGCCCGCACCGACGGCCTGCGCGGTGAAGCCGGTCGTCGCGCCGCGCAGGAAGTTGAATGTGGTGAACAGCACATCGAAGATGACGGCGGCCAGCGCGACGCCGCCGATCAGCACCTCGTTTCGCAACTGGCCGACCACGCCGGTCGCCGCAAGGCTTACCAGCGGCGTCGAAAAATGCGCGATCATCATCGGCAGCGCGATCGTGAAAACCTGCCGGTGGGTAACCTGAAAGGGGCGCGAAACCCGACCGGCGGTATTCTCCACGATGAGCTTTCCCTGAACCATGATTTGCCGGCTGGCCCGGCGCGAAAGATATGTCCCTGGATTAGGGCGAGACTGTCGAGTGCGTCAAGTGCGCGGGGCCTCTGCACAGCGGTGTCAGGCAGCGGCAGCCGCGCCGTTGGGGGATCGTCAAAGCGACGACAGCACGCTTGTCACGCCCCAGGCCACTGCGCCCAGCGGCACGAGGGCCAGCAGGGCGAAGATGCCGTCGCGGGTGAGGATCGAGAAGGCGATCAGGGTCACGGCGACGCCGATGAGGGACGAGGAGAACGGGATGAACTCCATCAGCGGCATGATCGCGCCGAAAATCACGCAGGCAAGCGGCAGCAGCCATTTGAAGGGACGCTTGAACAGGAAGGTCAGGCGTTCGCGCGCGGTCCTGTCGATAAAGCGCGTCAGCGGCAGAACCTTCTCCATGGCGGGCTGCAACCTGGCGCTGGCGATCTGCCTGTGGCGAATCCAGCCGGGGAGCCAAATCCGGGTATGGCCGACGAGCTGCTGGGCCGCGATCATCATGATGATCAATCCGCATAATGTCGAAAGCCCCGGTACGCCGCTCAGCGGCGTGATCAGCACCAGCGCCGGCAGGATCAGCAGCGGCACGAACGAGGCATGGCCGAACGAGGCCATGAGGTGGTCCACCGAAACGTGGCCGTCGCCTGCCTCCTCCATGGTCTGCTGAACGATTTCCGTCAGCGAGTGAAACTCGCGTTCGGGCGCGGTGGCGGGCGACAAGCAAGACTCCTGCAAACATTGATGTGATGACTTCGAAACGCCGCACGCCGCGCTTGGTTCCGGCAGGCGGCGAACGGGATTGCATTTCGTCGCGCGCTGTGTACCTCTTCCATGCAACAGGGGAAAGCGAGGAAATTATGTCGGAACATCGTCTGGAACGGTTGGAGGCGCAGATGGCGGCGCATCAGGAGGTGCTGATCGCGCTTGCCGCAGCCCTTGCCGAGGGCAAGGATTATTCGGTCTTCCGCCGCGCGCTCGACGGACTGCTGACGGTCAAGGGCCAGGAGGAGGATCCGGGCTTCGAGCCGGACGAGGCCTTCGCCTTCCAGTACCGGGTCGCCGAGACGATCCGCACGATCGTCGACGGCGCGGAGGCGCGCGCCAACCGGTAACGGCCCGGAACCAAAAGCCCGTCTCCATCGTTTTTCAGGTAAATTCGATGGAGATGGATGCTATGCCCACCGCGAAAGACGAAGCCCGGATCAAGGACGAGGATACCTATCAGGCTCTGCGGCGAGACGGAGTCTCGAAGGAAAAGGCCGCGCGCATTGCGAACGCAAAGGCCAATGACCGCATGAAGCCCTCCAGGAAGGGTGGCGAGGCGCAGCCCTATGAGGAGTGGACGCGCGAGGATCTCTATGATCGCGCCCGCGAGATCGGCATCGAGGGCCGGTCGAAGATGAGCAAGAAAGACCTGATCAAGGCGCTTAGAAACCACTGATACGGGGTCAGCGCGCCATGCTTTCAGGGCTTCCCGCATCTTCTCGATCTAGCAGGTCGGCCACCATCTTGAAGGCTGTGACGATGTCGCGCTGTTCTTCTCCCGTAAAGGTGGCGAAGTCGGAGGCGAAACCATCCGCAAAAAGCGACGGCGCTCCTTCCAGCGTGCGTGCGCCCGTCTCTGTCAGTGCTGCCTGCACAGTGCGCCGGTCGCTGGTGGAGCGGATGCGGGTGATCAGGCCCTTGGCCTCAAGCTTGTCAAGAATGGTGACGGTGGTGGCGGGGCTGAGGTCCGCCTGTTTCGAGATTGCCGCCGTCGTCAGCGCGCCCTGGTCGCTCACGGCCTTCAGCACCACGATCTGCGGGATCGTCAGCCCCGTTTCGCGGCCGATCCGTTTCGAGCGGATGTCGATCGCATGGGCGATCCGGCGGATCGCCTTCATCACCGCATCGGCATTGTTGATCACTGTATCAGGTTTGTTGTCCATCATCGCGGAAAGTAGTTACAACAGAAATCATTTGAACTCAAATGATTTCTGTTGTAACTAAAACCGAACCCGAGATGCGGGCTTTGAGCCCGCGCCATGAAAAAAACAGTCTGCGCCGCGCGGTGTCCGCGCCGGCGTTTTGCCTTATGCGCCCGGCTGAACCGGGCAGCCAGTCCACAGGAGCGACCGACCAGACCATGTGTGGTATTGCCGGAGAGATCAGATTCGATGGAACCCTTGCAGATTCAGAGACCGTGGCCCGGATTACCGCGGCGCTCGCGCCGCGCGGGCCGGACGGCAGCGGCATCTTCGCCCAAGGGCGTTTCGCCTTCGGTCACCGCCGTCTGAAGATCATCGATCTCTCCGAAAAGGCCGCCCAACCGATGACAGACCCAGAGCTCGGGCTCACCATCGTGTTCAACGGCTGCATCTACAATTATCCCGAACTTCGGCGTGAACTGGAGGACAAGGGCTACCGGTTCTTCTCCACCGGCGATACCGAAGTGATCATGAAGGCCTATCACGCCTGGGGCCGCGATTGCGTGAAGCGGTTCCACGGCATGTTCGCCTTCGCCATCATCGAGCGCGACAGCGGCAAGGCGATGATCGCGCGCGACCGTTTCGGCATCAAGCCGTTCTATTACGCCATGAGCGGCCGCAACATCCGCTTCGCCTCGACGCTGCCGGCGCTTCTGAAGGGCGGCGGCATCGACAAGTCGGTCGATCCGGTGGCGCTGCATCATTACATGTCGTTCCACGCCGTGGTTCCGCCACCGCACACCATCGTCAAGGGCGTGCGCAAGCTGCCACCAGCCACCACCCGCTGCTTCGAGCCGGATGGCTCGTATGAGGATATCCGCTACTGGTCGCCGAAACACGAGCGCGATGCCGCGACCGCCAAGCTCACCCGCGAGGAATGGCGCGACCGGGTGCTCGATGCGCTCCGCATCGCCGTCAAACGCCGCATGGTCTCCGACGTGCCGGTCGGCGTGCTCTTGTCGGGCGGCGTCGATTCCTCGATCATCACCGGTCTGCTGGCTGAGGAAGGCCAGAAGGACCTGATGACGTTTTCGATCGGCTTTGAGGAGGCCAATGGCGAAAAAGGCGACGAATTCACCTATTCCGACCTGATTGCCGAACGTTTCGGGACCGATCACCACAAGATCTTCGTGCCGTCCTCCGAACTGATGAGCGCGCTGCCCGACACGATCAACGCGATGTCGGAGCCGATGGTCTCCTACGACAATATCGGCTTCTTCCTGCTGTCGCGCGAGGTCTCCAAGCATATCAAGGTGGTGCAATCCGGCCAGGGCGCGGACGAAATCTTCGCCGGCTATCACTGGTATCCGCCGCTGGAAAATTCGAACGACGTCGTCGGCGATTACGCCAAGGGCTTCTTCGACCGCGACCACGCCAAGCTTTCGCGCCATCTGTCGGACGAATGGCTGGCAGAGGAGGATGTCAGTCGTGCCTTCGTCGAGAGTCACCTGATGGCGGCCGGCGCCGAAGGTCCCGTCGACCGGGCGCTCAGGCTCGACAGCCAGGTCATGCTGGTTGACGACCCGGTCAAGCGGGTGGACAATATGACGATGGCCTGGGGTCTGGAGGCGCGCGTGCCGTTCCTCGACCATGAACTGGCCGAGCTCGCGGCCACGATCCCGCCGGAGTTCAAGCTCAATGATGGCGGCAAGGGCGTACTGAAGGATGCGGCAAGGCTGGTGGTTCCCCACGAGGTGATCGACCGCAAGAAGGGTTATTTCCCCGTGCCCCAGCTCAAATACATCTCGGGCGAGTATCTGGACATGGTGCGCGACGTGCTGACCAGCCAGGTCTCCAGCGAGCGCGGGCTGTTCAGGAAGAGCTATCTGGACGACCTGTTCATCGACCCGATCGGCCACATCACGCCGCTGCGCGGTTCGGAACTGTGGCAGGTCGCGCTTCTGGAAATGTGGCTGCAGTCGCACGACATCTGAGGAAAAGCCGATGAGTTCGGACAAAGGCTCCAGGGACGATCATCGCGGGCGCGAGGCCTATGCCCATCGCCTGAAGCGGATGCGCTCGCACGGGATGAAACCGCCGATCCCCGGCGGCGAGGAGCACGGCGACATGACGCCGGACGCCTCGATCGATTGCGGCTGGGGGCGGGTGGTCTTCGGCCAGACGTTTTCCGATGCCAAACTGCTGATCGAGACGCTGCGCGCCGAGGTGCCGGACCATCGTGATATCGCGATCTATGTCCGCGATCCGCATGTGGTGCTGGCGAATGCGCCGCAGGAGGTGTTTCTCGATCCCTCTCACACCTTCCGGCTGGAGCTTTCTACTTACCGCTCGGCCTCCAAGCCGCCGCAGGGCTTCTTCATCCGCCGTCTGACGTCGGAGATCGACGCCCAGGCGATCAACCGGATCTACGCCGCGCGCGGCATGGTCGTGGTCCGGCCGGACTTTTTCTGGCGCCAGCGCGATGCCCGTTCGATCTCCTATTTCGTCGCCGAGGAGGAGCATAGCGGCAATATTCTCGGAACGGTGACCGGCATCGACCATTCGCGGGTGTTCAACGATCCGGAAAAGGGATCGTCGCTCTGGTGCCTGGCAAGCGACCCGCAGGCCCGCCAGCGCGGCATCGGCGAGGCGCTGGTGCGCCGGCTTGCCGAGCATTTCCTGGCGCGCGGCGCGTCCTATCTCGATCTCTCGGTGCTGCACGACAATGATCCGGCGATCCGGCTCTACGAGAAGCTCGGCTTCAAGCGGGTGCCGTTCTTCACGGTCAAGCGCAAGAACCAGATCAACGAGAAGCTGTTCACCGGGCCCGAGGAAGACGATTACGAGGCGCTCAACCCCTATGCCCGGCTGATCGTCACCGAGGCCCGGCGCAGGGGGATTTCGGCCGAGATCACCGATGCCCGGGGCGGCTTCTTCCGGCTGTCCTATGGCGGGCGCTCGATCCATTGCCGCGAAAGCCTGTCGGAGCTGACCACCTCGGTCGCGATGTCGATCTGCGACGACAAATCCGTGACCCGTCGCTTCGTCGAGGAGGCCGGCGTCAAAGTGCCGCGTCAGATGACCTCGGATGCCGGCGAGGACGCGATCCGCGGCTTCCTGGAGGATGCCGGCCATCTGGTGGTCAAGCCTGCGCGCGGCGAGCAGGGCAGGGGCATCTCCGTCGGGATTTCTACATTCGAGGACCTGCAGGAGGCGGTCAAGGCCGCCAAGGCCTATTGCGACACGGTGCTGATCGAGGAAATGGTGCAGGGCGAGGATCTGCGCCTGATCGTGATCAACTATCGTCTCGTGGCCGCCGCCGTGCGTCGCCCGGCCCATATCGTGGCCGACGGCAAGTCATCGATCGAGCAGTTGATCGCGAGCCAGAGCGAGCGGCGCAGCGCGGCAACCGGCGGCGAATCATCGATCCCGCTCGATGCCGAGACCGAACGCACGGTGCGCGATGCCGGCTACACCTTCGCCGATGTGCCGGAGGCGGGCACCGAAATCCGGGTGCGCCGCACGGCCAATCTGCATACCGGCGGTACCATTCACGATGTCACCGATATCGTCCATCCGAAGCTGGTGGATGCGGCGATTTCGGCGGCGCGCGCCATCAATATTCCGGTGGTGGGGATTGACCTGATGATCAAGTCCCCGCAAAACCCGGACTATGCCTTTATCGAGGCCAATGAGCGGCCGGGGCTAGCCAATCACGAGCCGCAGCCGACGGCCGAACGGTTTGTCGACCTGCTGTTCCCGCTTTCAATGCCGGCCGGCGTACGCCATTCGGTGCGCGAGGCCCACAAGAACGAGTAGCAGATGAAACGATTGACGATTGACGCCGATTACCTGTCCGACATTCTCAAATCGCTCCTCGCGATCCCCTCGCCGACAGGCTACACCGACCCCATCGTCCGTTTCGTGACCGGAGAGCTGGAAAAGCTCGGCCTTTCCGTGGAACTGACCCGGCGCGGCGCGATCCGCGCCGTCCGGCGCGGCGTCGACAGCCGCGGCGCGCGCGCCGTGGTCTCGCATGTCGATACGCTCGGCGCGCAGGTGAAATATCTGAAGTCGAACGGAAGGCTGGAACTGGTGCCGATCGGCACATGGTCGGCGCGGTTTGCCGAGGGCGCGCGCGCCACGATCTTCACCGAAAAGGGCTCCTATCGCGGCACCATCCTGCCGCTGAAGGCGTCCGGCCACACCTTCAACAATGAAATCGACGAATTGCCGGTCGGCTGGCAATATGTCGAGCTGCGCGTCGACGCGCTGACCCGCGACGAGGCCGATCTCGACCGGCTCGGCATCGAGATCGGTGATATCGTCGCGATCGATCCCCTTCCGGAATTTCTGGACAACGGCTTCATCGTCTCGCGCCATCTTGACAACAAGGCCGGCGTGGCGCTGATGCTGGCCGCGCTGAAGGCGATGCAGGACGAGAATGTCGAAACTCCGGTCGCCAGCCACTGGCTGTTCACGATTGCCGAGGAAGTCGGCGTCGGCGCCTCCTCGATCGTTTCGCCCGAGGTCGCCTCGCTGGTCTCGATCGACAACGGCACCTCGGCGCCGGGCCAGAACTCCTCGGAATTCGGCGTCACCATCGCGATGGCCGACCAGACCGGCCCGTTCGACTGGCACCTGACCAAGAAACTGGTCGATGTCTGCAAGGCCAACGATATCCGCTACCAGAAGGACGTGTTCCGCTACTACCGTTCGGATTCGGCAAGTGCCGTGGAAGCCGGCGCTGATGTGCGCACCGCGCTGGTCGCCTTCGGCGTCGATGCCTCGCACGGTTATGAGCGCATCCACATGCATGCGCTCCGTTCGATCGCGGAAATGATCACCGCCTATCTGACCTCCGATGTCGAGATCAAGCGCGACTTCCAGCAGTCCGGCCCGATGACCGGCTTCACCCGCCAGCCGACCGGCAGGGCCAAGCAGGAACTCTCGGCCGACGTCGAAAGCGAAACCATCGACGACCCGGCGCACCCGCATCACGCGGGGCATGCCTGAGGACGGCGATTGGATATGGGCTTGGCCTCTTGCTCCCAATACTCTCTCCCGCTTGCGGGAGAGATGCCCCGAA